>NZ_JAGXJG010000492.1:0-240 GCF_019091725.1 Cellulomonas sp. GbtcB1
GACCGCCTGGTCGCCGCGCCCTACTACTCGCTCCCCTCGCAGCCCGGCCGGGTCGCGCACGGGGCCGCCGTCGCCGACGCGACGCCGCTGCCGGTGATGCCCTACGACGTGCCCGGCCGCACCGGCGTCCGGTTCGCGCACGAGACGCTGGTCGAGCTCGCGCAGCACGACCGGGGCGTCGCGATGAAGGACGCCACCGGCGACCTGTACGGCGCCGCGAAGGCCGCCGCCGCGACCGGG
>NZ_JAGXJG010000493.1:0-240 GCF_019091725.1 Cellulomonas sp. GbtcB1
CCGGTACCGGGGGGGGGACCGGGGCGCAGGCCGCGCCCCCAGCCGCCGCCGGCAAGCCGGGACAGCCGCGGCTTGTGCGCGAGGGCGCGCGGGGTGAGCCCGTCGACGTCGAGCAGGAGCAGGGGCCTCATGCGGTCCTCCGGGTCGTGAGGTCGTGGCCGGCCGCGTCCGGGCCGGTGCCCGCGTCCGCGTCCCACCACGACCCGCGGTCCAGGTGGGCGACCGCCCCGCGCACCTCGG
>NZ_JAGXJG010000494.1:0-240 GCF_019091725.1 Cellulomonas sp. GbtcB1
TCTGGTCCCGGACGGTGCCGAACAGGCCGCCGAGCACGTTGCGCCGCTCCGCTTTCAGCCCGAGCCCCTACAGCGCGGCGGCCGCCTCGTTGTACTGCTTGCCGGTGAGGTTCGGCATCGCGACCGTCTCGGGGCCCTTCGGCACCTGGAGCGTGACGGTGTCCGTGCGCTTGCCCTGGGCGCCGCCCTCGGGGCTCTGGGGGATGACGCGGCCGGCCTCGGCGGTGTCGCTGGACGCCT
>NZ_JAGXJG010000495.1:0-240 GCF_019091725.1 Cellulomonas sp. GbtcB1
TCCATCCCGACCGACCGGTCCGGCCGGCTGCCCGGCGTGTGGCGCCGCGCCGGCGGCCGGGTCGTGCTCGACCACGACAGCCCCCCGTTCGACTACGTGCTCGCGGCGATCGACGTCGTGGAGCGGTTCGCCGCGGAGCAGGGCCGCGAGCCCGGCTTCTACGACATCACGATCACCTCCGAGCTCGACGACCAGTCGGGCCGGAAGTTCGGCCTCGGGTCGACGGCGGCCGTCACCGCC
>NZ_JAGXJG010000496.1:0-240 GCF_019091725.1 Cellulomonas sp. GbtcB1
GGGGGCCGGCGGGCCCCCGCCGTCGTCGTCGTGCTGCCCGGCGTCGCGCTGCTCGCGCCCGTGGCCGGGCCCGTGGCGCTCTGGCCGCGGGAGGACGCGCCGACGCTGCAGACCACGCCCGACGGGTCGTCGTACGTCGAGGTGTCCGCCACCGACGTCGACCTGCTCGCGGACGCGGAGACCGGGCCGGCGCTGCTCGCGGGGACCGACGACGGCGCGTCGATCACCGTGCAGGGCGCG
>NZ_JAGXJG010000497.1:0-240 GCF_019091725.1 Cellulomonas sp. GbtcB1
AGCCCAAGGACGTCCCGCCCGCGCCCTCCCCGGGCCCCGCCCTCGGCCCCGTGTGACGGCCCGCAGCGCTCCGCGGCGTCCGGGTGGACGCGGCGTCCCGGCAGCCGGGCACCGGCCGGGCGCGTCCGACCGCGCCGGTAGGCTGCGGGGACCGACCGGTCGGACCGATCAGGGGGCACGACCATGGCCGCGAGCACGCCGCCGGACACCGCCACGACCACCCCGCCGGGCGACAAGTCG
>NZ_JAGXJG010000498.1:0-240 GCF_019091725.1 Cellulomonas sp. GbtcB1
CGGCGCGCCGCTGCGGAGGCGGTGCAGAACTGCGAGCGCAGGCCCGTCATCGCGGGCAGCAGGAAGTCGTCGCCCGGCATCTCGCGCAGCGGCGTCCCCTGGAGGTCGCCGCGCAGGCTGGTCGCGTTCAGGCTGTCGTCCAGCCTGCCGTGCTCGGCGACCACGGCGTCGACGTGCGCGTCCACGGCCTCGGGGTCCGCCGCGTCCACGACGGCGACCTCGACGTGCCCGCCGGGGCGC
>NZ_JAGXJG010000499.1:0-240 GCF_019091725.1 Cellulomonas sp. GbtcB1
GGCCGCTCCGTACATCCGGCTGGCCGACACGAAGGTGCACACGGCGGGCGACGTGCTCAGCAAGTACGACATCCGGTACGCCCAGCCCAACAAGACGCACCTGGAGATGGCGGTCGTGCACTCGCTGGAGCACCTGTTCGCCGAGCACTCGGGCAACCACAGCGACCGGGTGATCGACTTCTCCCCGCTGGGCTGCCAGACGGGGTTCTACCTGATCCTGCAGGGCGAGTGGGCCGAGGG
>NZ_JAGXJG010000500.1:0-240 GCF_019091725.1 Cellulomonas sp. GbtcB1
GCCCGCCACCCCGCGGCCCTGCGGCCCGCCACGCGCACCGGCGACACCACCCGCACCGCCCGCGCCCTCGCCGCGGCCGCGGGCCTCGCGGACGCCCGCGCCGAGCAGCGCCCCCAGGACAAGGCGGAGGCCGTCACCCGCCTCGGCGCCGGCTCCGCCATGGTCGGCGTCGGCGTCAACGTCGCCCCCGCGCTCGCCCCCCCCGGCGTCGGCGACGCGGTGGGCGCCCCCGCGACCTCC
>NZ_JAGXJG010000501.1:0-239 GCF_019091725.1 Cellulomonas sp. GbtcB1
GATAGGCCGGATGTGGAAGGCAGGACTAACGACTGCCGCAGCTGACCGGTACTAATAAGCCGACAACTTCACCACTCTTACTTTGTGCTACGCGTCCACTGTGCGGTTCCCGAACCACGAACACGCACCCCTTGCAGTTCAGGGGTGTCTCGTGTTTGAGAAGTTCGACAGAGTTACGGCGGTCATAGCGAAGGGGAAACGCCCGGTCCCATTCCGAACCCGGAAGCTAAGCCCTTCAG
>NZ_JAGXJG010000051.1:0-31879 GCF_019091725.1 Cellulomonas sp. GbtcB1
GGCGCGCTGTCCTCGGGCGCGGCGGGCGTCGCGTCCGGGGCCGCGGGCGTGGCGACGGGCGCCGCCGGACTCGCCTCCGGCTCCGCGCAGGCGGCGACGGGCGCGGCCGAGCTGGCCTCGGGCGCGCAGTCCGCAGCCGACGGCGCGACGTCGCTGTCCGGTGGCGTGTCCACGCTCGCGTCGGGGCTCGCGCAGGGCGCGCAGCAGGTCCCGACGTACGACGACGCGCAGCAGGCCACGCTGACCGCCGTGGTGCCCGCGCCGGTGGTGGCCGACGACGCCTCCGCCCCGCTCGGCCCGCAGGACGCGGTCGTCGCGCCGGTCGTCGTGCCGCTGGCCGTGTGGCTCGGAGCGCTCGCGGTGTTCGTCGTGCTGCCGGCGGTCCCGCGCCGCGCGGCGTACGCCACCGCCGGCGCCGCGGGTCTGGCCGTGCGCGGCTGGTTCCCGGCGGCGGCGCTCGGCGGCGTGCAGGCGCTGCTGCTGGCGGCCGCGCTGCCGCTGCTCGACCTGCGCGCGGTCGACCCCGTCGGCGCGGTGCTGGTGACCCTGGTCGGCGCGGCGTCGTTCGCGGCGGTGAACCAGGCGATGCGCGCGCTGTGGGGCCGCGCGGGGCTCGTGGTGTCGCTCGCGTTCCTGGCGCTGCAGGCGGCGTCGGTCGGGGTGCTGGTCCCGGCCGAGACGGCGCCGCCGTTCTTCCGCGCGGTCGGCGGGGCGCTGCCCGTGCCGCAGCTGGCGACCGCGCTCCAGGTGCTCGTGCTCGGCGTGGACGGCTCGTGGATCCGGGCCGTCGCCGGGCTGCTGGCCTGGGGCGTCGCGGGGCTGGGGCTGACGGTGCTGGCCGTGCGCCGGGTGCGCGTGCGGGTGCCCGCACGTGACCTCGCCCTGGCGCGGGCGGCGTGACCCGCGCCGTGCCGGCGGGCTGATCCGCGGACACCGGGTCCGGGCGCGGCCGGCGTGCGGCAGGATGGCCCCATGCGTATCCATGTCGCCGCTGACCACGCCGGGTTCGAGCTCAAGGTCGCGCTGGTCGAGCACCTGCGCGCCGCGGGGCACGACGTCGTCGACCACGGGGCCGCCGAGTACGACCCGCAGGACGACTACCCCGCCGTGTGCTTCGCCGCGGGCGAGGCCGTGGTGGCCGACCCGGGCAGCCTCGGCGTCGTCATCGGCGGGTCCGGCAACGGCGAGCAGATCGCCGCGAACAAGGTCACCGGCGTGCGTGCCGCGCTCGCGTGGAACACCGACACCGCGCGGCTCGGCCGGCAGCACAACGACGCGAACGTCGTCGCGATCGGCGCCCGGCAGCACTCGGTGGACGAGGCGCTGGAGCTGGTCGACGTGTTCGTGGACGAGCCGTTCTCCCAGGACCCGCGGCACCAGCGCCGGATCGACCAGCTCGCGGCGTACGAGGCCGCGCGCGCCTGACGCGTCGCGACCTCGCCGAGTCTCCGTCTCGCGTCTGTCCCGGCGCAGCTCGTCGCAGACGGGAGACGGAGACTCGGCGTGGCGGGGCTCAGAACACCCAGGGGCACACCGGGGCGACCGGCCAGCCGAACGCGGTCGCCGCTCGGTGCAGCGCGTCCGGGCGCGCTGCCGTGACCTGGCTGGCCGCCGACAGCGCCGTCAGGCTGCGGCCGCCCAGGTAGGCGGCGCCGAGCTCGCGGACGTCCAGCTCGAGGTCCGGCGCGTCCGTGCCCGCCGGCTCGACCCGGGCGGCGTAGGTGCCGTCGGCGCCGGCCTCGCCGGTGACCAGCCGCCACGCGCCGTCGTTGCCGGGCAGCAGCGCGTCCCGCACCCCGAGCACCACGTCGACGGGCGCCGCGTACCGGCGACCGGTGAGCGCGGCCGGGACGTCGAGCAGCCGGACCCACAGGTTGTCGCTGACCTTCGGCACGGGGCGCCGGGTGTCGACCAGCAGCGCGAGCAGCGGGTCGTCGACGGGCAGCATGTTCGAGGCCACTGTCGTGGTCAGGTCGAGGTCGAGCAGCATCGACCACAGCCGGTGCGCGGCGACGGCGTCGACCGAGGCGGCGAGCCGCACCTGCACCGGGTACTCGGGGCCGCCGTCGCCCCAGGTCTGCGTGCGCCGCAGGATCGCGAACGCCCGCGCCGCACCGTCCGGGGCGTGCACCGTGACCAGGCGCGCCGGCTCGCCGCCGTTCCGCCAGGCCGCCGGGTCGGCGACCGCGATGCGTCGCAGCGCGTCCGAGCCGCGCCGGATCCAGCCCGGCCGGCCCGCGCCCGCCGCGGCGTACACGTCCTCGACCAGACCCTCGTGCGCCGCCGGGTCCAGCGTCGCGAACCGCACGGTCAGGTCCGCCGACCCCGGTACGTCCCGCAGCGCGGCGCCGCGGGGCAGCGTCAGGCGGACGTGGTCCGAGGCGGAGCCGTAGCCGTAGCGGCCGTAGATGCCCGGCTCGGCCGCGAACAGCGCCGACACCGGCTCGCCCCGACCGAGCGACCGGTCGAGGTGCGCCCGGATCATCGTCGACAGCAGGCCGCGGCGCCGGTGGTCCGGCCGCACCCCGACCCAGGTCAGCCCGGCGCACGGCACCTCACCGCCGGGGGTGGGGAGCGTGAACGCGTAGGAGCCGTGCACGGCGACGACCTCGCCCGCGTCGGTCTCGACCGCGACCGCGCGGTCGAGCGGCACCGCGAACGGCACCTCGGCGTCGTACGCCGCGTCGTGGGTCGCCTCGGCGAACGCCATGGCGTCGACGGCGCGGTACTCCGCGACCCGGTCGGCGGTGATCTCGAACAGGCGGTACCCGGAGGTCGTGGCGGTGCTCATGGCCGCCATCCTGCTGGCCGGCGTCGGGGCGGGTCACGCGATTTCGGCCGCCGACCCTGCCGTGGCGGCACCTGGCCGAGCCCTCAGGGTGCTGGGTACCCTCGCGGCGTGACCCCGCCCGCCCCGCGCCGACGCCGGGCCGCGAGCGTGCTCGACCGGGTCCGGGCGTGCCTGCGCCGGTACGGCGTGGGGTCGCAGCCCGCCCTGACGACGATGCTGGTCGGCCTGACCCTGCTGGCGTCCGCGGGCATCGTCTGGGCGCGGCCCTGGGTGCCGCCGTCGACGTTCATCCTCATCGAGCTGCTGGGCGCGTTCCTGCTCCGGATGCGCGGGATGGTCGTGCTCTGCGCGGCGATCGTCGTGCAGTTCGTCGCGATCCCGCTCGCCGGGCTCGGGGACTTCACGCCGGGCACGTTCGTCCTCCAGGGCATCGCGATCGGCGCGCTGCTGGCCTTCGCCGCGCACCGCGAGCGGCTCGGGCTGCAGGGCGCGCCCGGCGAGCTGATGCTCGTCGACCTGCGGGACCGGCTCGCCGCCCACGGCGCCGTGCCGGCGCTGCCCGACGGCTGGACGGTGCAGACGGCGCTGCGGTCCGCGCACCGCGAGGCGTTCTCGGGGGACTTCGTCGTCGCCGCGCCGCGGCTGCAGGGCGCCGTGCTGGAGATCGCGCTCGTCGACGTGTCGGGCAAGGGGCAGGACGCGGGCGTGCGCTCGCTCCAGCTCTCCGGCGCGCTCGCCGGGCTGATCGGCCAGCTGCCCGCTCCGGACTTCCTGCCCGCGGCGAACGCCTACCTGCTGGCGCAGGACTGGGACGAGGGCTTCGCGACCGCGGTGCACGTCAGCCTGGTCCTCGCGACGGGGGAGTACACGGTGTACTCCGCGGGCCACCTGCCGCCGGTGCACCTCGATGCCGGCTCCGGGGCCGTCGACCTGGTCCCGGCCCGCGGCGGCCCCGCGCTCGGCGTCCTCGACGGGGCGGTCTTCCCGTCGGTGCGGGGCCGGGTCGACCCCGGCGACATCCTGCTGCTGTACACCGACGGCCTGGTGGAGACCCCCGGCGGCGACCTCGACCTCGGCATCGACCGGCTCTGCGGCGTCGCCGAGAGCGTGCTGTCGACCGGGCGCGGGGACGCCGACGACGTCATCGCGCGGGTCGGTGCCGGCGAGGGCGACGACCGGGCGCTCGTGCTGGTGCGGAGGGGCTGAGGCGTGGACGAGGCGTACCTGGAGGCGGTGCTCGACCTGGTCGACGCGATCCCGTCCGGCCGGGCGATGACGTACGGGACGATCGCCGAGGTGGTGGCGGACCGGTTCGTCGCCGAGGGGCTGCCCGCGCGCGGCGGGCCGCGGCAGGTCGGGCAGATCATGTCCCGCGGCGGGTCCGGGGTGCCGTGGTGGCGGGTGGTGAACGCCGCGGGGTCCCCGCCGGCGCACCACGCGCGGGCGGCGCTGGAGCACCTGCGCGCGGAGGGGACGCCGCTGTCGGCGGACGGCACGCGGGTGGCGCTGCGCCGGGCGATCTGGTTCCCGGACGACTGAGGCGGTCGCTAGCCTGGTGGCTCGGAGCCGGAGGAGGAGTCGTGCAGCGAGACCTGCCGCGGGACGCGCTCGCGCGTCACCACGACGCGGTGCTGCGCCTGCTGACCGACCACGGGGTGGTGGCGGCCGGGGTGTTCGGCTCCGTGGCGAGGGGCGAGGACGGTGCCGACTCAGACCTCGACCTGATCGTGCACTTCGGGGTCGGTGCGAGGCGCGACCTGGTGGCGCTGACCGCCGCGCTCGAGTCGCTGACCGGGGTCCGCGTCGACGTGGTCGACGACGAGCAGGTGCTCGACCGCGCGAGCCGGACCGGGATCGGCGGCCGGATCCTCGCCGAGACCGTCCCGCTGTGACGCCCGAGGAGGCGGAGCGCGTCGTCGCGCTGGCGGAGGAGCTCGACACCGCCGCGGCGCTCGCGTCGGAGCGGGAGGGACACCGCCCGACGTGGTTGCGGCTGGCCGCGGAGCGGGTGGTCGAGCGGATCCACCAGGCCGCGGAGGCCCTGGACCGGGACCAGGCCGAGCGCTACCTCACCGCCGAGGGCCTGCGTCAGCTGCGCGGCATGCGCAACCGGCTCGCCCACCACTACCTCGGGATCGACGAGGCGGTGCTCTGGCGGTCCCTCGTCGACGACGTCCCGGTCGCGCGCACCCGCATGGAGGACGACCTCCGGGCGGCGCGGGCGGTCGTCGGTGACGCGCGCCGCACGGCGGGCGATGCCGAGGCCTGGCGCGCCGGCCACCTGCGCCCGCTCGACCCGTCCTGACCCGGTCGGCGTCCCGCCCGGGCGCCCCGGGGGTGCCCGCCTGAGGCCTGGCGCTTCCCGCGCCCCGGAGGCCGGGAGCGGACCCCGGCGCGAGGGAGCACCGTGCTCGGTCCTCCCTCGCGCCGAGGGTCCTCCGCCGACTCGCGCGGCGGTCGTCAGTGCGCCGCGACCGGCGCCTCCGCCGGGGCGCCCGCCGGGGCCGGCGCCAGCTCCGCGCGGGCCTGGCGGTCGGCGCGGGTGCGGAACAGCAGGGCCGCCATGACGGCGCCGCCCGCGAAGATCACCGCCGACCACGCGTACGCGGTGTCGAAGCTGTGCAGCGCGGCCTGGGCCGCGACCTCGGGCGTCACCGGCGCGTGGTCGGCGAGGTAGGCCGAGGCGGCGGTCGCGGCCAGCGTGTTCAGCAGCGCGGTCCCGATGGCGCCGCCGACCTGCTGGCTCGTGGACACCAGGGCCGAGGCCGCACCTGCGAGCCGCGGCTCGACGCCGAGGGTCGCGAGCTGGAACGACGCCGGCATGATCGACGCCATCCCGATGCCCATGAGGATCAGGCCCGGCAGCACGTGCGCGGCGTAGGTGCTGTCCAGCTCGAGCCGGGTGAACGTCAGCATCGCGACGGCCGCCAGCAGCATGCCGATCGGCACCAGCACCTTGGGCCCGAACCGCGGGATGAGCAGGTTCGACTGGATCTGCGCGGTGACGATGATCGACAGCACCATCGGCAGGAACGCGACACCGGTGCGCATCGGGGTGTACCCGAGCGTCGTCTGCAGGTAGTAGGTGAGGAACAGGAACACGCCGAACATGCCGGACCCCGCGACGAGGATCCCGAGGAACGACGCGCCGCGGTCGCGGTCCACCACGACGTCGAGCGGCAGCACCGCGTTCGGGGCGGTGCGCTGCCGGGCGACGAACGCGACGAGCAGGACGGCGCTCGCGGCGAGCGAGCCCCAGGTCAGCGGCGAGTCCCACCCCTGCGGCTCGGCCTGCGAGAAGCCGAACACCAGGGCGAACAGCCCGGCCGAGCCGAGCACGACGCCGGGGACGTCCAGCCGGTGCCCCGCCGCGCCGCCGGCCCGGGGGAGCAGGATGCTGCCCGCCACCAGGGCGATCGCGGCGATCACGACGTTGACGTAGAGGTTCCAGCGCCAGTCGAAGTTCTCGGTGAGGTAGCCGCCGAGCAGCAGGCCGATGGCGCCGCCCATGCCGGCGATCGCGCCGAAGATGCCGAACGCGCGGGCGCGCTCCTTCGGCACGGTGAACGTGGTCGTCAGCACGGACAACGCGGCGGGGGCGAGCACGGCGCCGAACACGCCCTGCAGCGCGCGGGCCGCGACCAGCAGCTCGAACGTGCCGGCGGCGCCGCCGAGGGCCGAGGCGACGGCGAAGCCGACCAGGCCGATGAGGAACATGCGGCGGCGGCCGAACATGTCGGACAGCCGGCCGCCGAGCAGCAGCAGGCTGCCGAAGGCGAGGGCGTAGGCGGTGACGATCCACTGCCGGTCGTTGTCGCTGAAGCCGAGCTCCGCCTGGGCGGAGGGCATGGCGATGTTCACGATGGTGGCGTCCAGGACGACCATCAGCTGCGCCAGCGCGACGGTGGCGAGGACGAACCAGCGGCGCCGGTGCGGGACGCCGGCCGGGCCGGCGGCGGGCGCGGCCGGGGTGGTGGGTGCGGCGGATGAGGACATGCGGGTGCTCCGGTCGGGACGACGGTGTGGGGGGATGGCACGACGGTAAACCAGGACCGGCCAGTTTCGAAACCCCCGAGTCTCGATTTGTTTCCACGGCGTGCGGCGGGCATGATGGCGATGTCGAGAGGAGCCCGGATGGCCGCGCGCGAGGACGTCGCGGCCGTCGGCGCGCCCGAGGACGGGGCTGGCGTGCCCGCCGCCCGTCGGCCCGGCCGGCGCCGCGACGAGTCGAAGGACGAGGTCATCCTCGCCGCGGCCCGCGAGCTGCTCATCGAGCGCGGCTACGACGGCATGACCATGGACGCGGTCGCCGAGCGCGCCGGGGCGGGCAAGTCGACCGTCTACCGCCGCTGGTCGTCGAAGGTGCAGCTCACCGTCGACTGCCTGCTGTGCGCGAAGCAGATGACGATCGACGAGGTCCCCGACACCGGGTCGATCCGCGACGACCTGCTCAGCATCTTCGTGCGCGCCACCCGGATGAAGAGCGACGACCTGATGACCGGCCTGCTCACGGCGGTCCGCGAGGAGCCCGAGGTGCGCGCGGTGTTCCACGAGCAGTTCGTGGCGGGCCGGGTCCGGCTCGCGCGCGAGGTGCTCGAGCGCGCGCGGCTCCGCGGGGACACGGCGCCCGGGGCGGACCTCGACATGATCGCGGCGGTCGCGCCGGCGATGGCGCACTACCGCAAGGTCGTGGCGCACCGGCCGATGGACGCGGAGTTCGCCGAGCGGCTGATCGACACGATCATCCTGCCGCTGGCGACGGGCCGTCCGGCGGACGCCGCGGCGGGCGAGCGGGCGCTGCTCGCCGACGCGCGCTGATCACTCGTCTTCACGGACGAGGAACGGGTCCAGCACGCCCGGAGCTGCCGCGACCGCGAACCGCAGCGCCTCGTCCGCCTCGACGTCCGGGGCGTCGTACCGGCCCCAGCCGGCCGCGGTCATGGCGGCGACGGTCCGCAGCCCGAGCCGGCGCTGCAGCACCGACTCGCGGAGCGCGATCGTGCTGACGGCGTCGCGGCGCAGCGCCGAGGTCGCCCGCGCCATGAGGCCGGACCGCACCACGACGTAGTCGCCCACCACCGCGTGGCCGAGCGCGCGGTGCGCGACGACCGCGGCGAGCAGCGCTACGGGCCACAGGGCGGCGCCGACCCACGGGGCCCACGCGGGCAGCACGCCGGTGGCGGCCGGCCACGCGAGCGCGCCCGCGACGGCCGCCGACGTCGCCGTCGCCCACCAGAGCCGCCGGCGAAGCGCCCCGGCGGGGTGGCGGCGCAGGGGCGCCCCGACGGGGTCCGGGTCGGCCGCGAGCACCGCGCTCGCCACCGGCCACGCCACCGAGGCGGGGCCTCGGGGCAGCACGGCGGCGGGCTGCGCGGCGGACCAGATCGACAGCCCGGTGGTGATGACCGAGGTGTCCGCCATGCCCATCCACCGCCACAGCACCGGCTCGGACACCGTGATCCCCCGGAGCCGCCGGTCGTCCCGGCTGACCTCGCGGGTGGTCAGCAGGCCCTGCCGGCTGCGCAGGTGCGTGCCACTCTCGCCGGGCACGCGGGCGAGCTCGAGGCCCCAGGAGGTGGCGAGGTAGTTCGCGCCCATGCCGACGGCGCCGACCGCGAGCACCAGCGCGAGGCCGACGAGGACGGTGCCCGTGCGGCCGAGCCGGTCCCACGGGAGCAGGCCCTCGACCCACGCGACCGGGTCGAGGCCGAAGGTGTCGAGCAGCCAGTACGCGCCCCAGAGCAGGCCGGCGGCGGTGACGAACGCCCAGATGCTCAGCAGGTTGTAGACGACCCACCACGGCCGGAACCGCGCGATCACGTGCGCGGCGTCCTCGTCGGGCTCCGCGCCGGCGCCCGCGCCGTCGGCAGCGGGAGCAGCCGCGCCGTCGACCAGCACCGCGCGCAGCAGCTCGGCGTCGCGGCGGGACACCGCGTCCAGCGCGAGCGCGGACTCGCCCGCCGCGAGCTGCTGCCCGGCCCCGACGAGGACGATCCGGAGACCGGACAGCCGGTGCCGCAGGCGCGCGGTGGTGTCGACGCTCCGGATCCGGTCCCGCCGCACCGAGCGGTAGCGCCGCACCAGCAGCCCCGAGCGGCGCTCGACGTACTCGTCCGTGACCCGGTACCGGGTGACCGCCCAGCGCACGGCGTCGCCGGCCGCCCCGAGGACGCCCCAGGCGCCGACCAGGAGGAGCGGCCACAGCGTCGCCCATGATGCCTCGACGTCGAACACGCCGACGGCGACCGCGGTCGGCGTGAGGGAGAGCAGCGAGCGGGCGAGGTCGACCGCGATCATCCGCGGCGCGAGCCGGGACCAGGGCGTCCCGTCGTCGGTCGCGGGCCGGTCGGCCTCCACGACGGCCTCGTCCGGGGCGTCGTCCCGGAGCTCCGCCGGGGGCTCGCTCATGTCGCGTCCCCCGGCGTGCGCTCGGTGACGGCGGTCAGTCGCTCGGCGAGCTCGGCGGCCAGCTCGGCGTCGAGTCCGTGGAGGCTGATCGCCCCGCTGGACGAAGCGGTGGTGACCCGGAGCGTGGCCAGGCCGAGCAGCTGCTCCAGCGGGCCCCGCACGGCGTCGACCGTCTGGACCCGCGACAGCGGGGCGACGCGCCACTCGCGGACCAGCCAGCCGGACAGACCGTAGACGGCCAGGTCGGTCGTCTCCCACCGGTGCACCGCGTACCGGAGCCGCGGCTCGAGGAGCACGCGCGCGAGCGTCCACAGGACGCCGAGGAGCAGGGGGACCGCGAGCCACGGCCGCGCAGGCTCCCAGAGCCACCACACCGCGCCGACGACCAGCGTGGGCGCGCCCGCGACCGTCAGGCCGCGCAGCAGCCACCAGCGGCGGGCGCGGGGGTCGACCCGGTGGGTCGGCGGGCGCAGCCGGAGCGGCGGCCCGTCGGGCGGCGACAGGTCGTGCGGCTCGACGAGGTGGGCAGGAGACGGCGCTCGGGACGTCGGGTCCATGCTCCACTGTGGCACACGGACCCGACGCACCGGACGACTACGCCAGCGCGCGCTTGCTGCTGATGACGCCGGTGTCGAAGCCCGCGAGGTGCAGGCCGCCGTGGAACCGGGCGTGCTCGATCTTCACGCAGCGGTCCATGACGACCGTCAGGCCCGCCGCCTCGCCGCGCTCCGCGACCTCCTCGTGCCACGAGCCGAGCTGCAGCCACAGGGCCCGGGCGCCGACCGCCAGGGTCTCGTCGAGCACCGTGGGCAGGTCGTCGTGCCGGCGGAACACGTCGACGAGGTCCGGGACGACCGGGAGCGCGTCGAGCGACGGGTACACGGACTGGCCCAGGATCGACGTCTCGCGCGGGTTCACCAGGTAGACGTCGTACGGCGTGCTGGACAGCAGGTACGTCGTGACGAAGTACGACGCGCGGGCCGGGTTGTTGGACGCGCCGACGATCGCGATCGACCGGGTGCGGCGCAGCAGCGCCAGGCGCTCGGGGGCGCTCGGCCCCTGCCAGGTGCGCTCGGGCGTGGTGGTCATCAGTTCGCCTCCGGGACAGAGCAGGACGCGCCGCCGGCGATGCCGGTCACGGCCGCACCGACGACGGGCGCGGCGGGGACGCTGGGGCGGGCTGCGGCAGCCGCGGCGCCGTCGGTGGCGCCGTCGGACGCCTCGCGCGGCGCCGTCGCGGCCGTGAGCGCCTGGTCCAGGTCCCAGAGGATGTCCTCCGGGTCCTCGAGCCCGACGCTGATCCGCACCAGGTCCTCGGGGACGCCCGCCGTGGCGAGCTGCTCCGCGGACAGCTGCTGGTGCGTGGTCGACGCCGGGTGGATGACGAGCGTGCGCGCGTCGCCGACGTTCGCGAGGTGGCTCGCGAGCTGCAGGTGCTCGATGAACCGGCGCCCGACCTCGCGGCCGTCGCGGTCCGCGGTCGCGGCGAGCCGGAACGCGAACACCGACCCGGGGCCGAGCGGCAGGTAGCGCTGCGCGCGGTCGTGGTGCGGGTGCGACGGCAGGCCGGCCCACTGCACCGACGTGACCCGCGGGTCCGCGTCGAGCCACTCGGCGACGGCCCGGGCGTTGGCGAGGTGCGCGTCGAGCCGCTGGGGGAGCGTCTCCACGCCCTGCAGCAGCTGGAACGCCGACTGCGCGGACAGCGACGGGCCGATGTCCCGCAGCTGCTCGGAGCGCAGCTTCGTCAGGAATCCGTACTCGCCGAAGTTCTCCCACCACTTCACGTCGTTGTACGACGGCACCGGCTCGGTCATCTGCGGGAACTTGCCGTTGCCCCAGTTGAACCGGCCGGACTCGACGACGACGCCGCCGAGCGTGGTGCCGTGCCCGCCGAGGAACTTGGTGGCGGAGTGGATGACGATGTCGGCGCCGTGCTCGATCGGTCGCACCAGGTACGGGGTCGACAGCGTGGCGTCGACGACGAGCGGGACGCCCGCGGCGTGCGCGACCTCGGCCAGCCCGGCCAGGTCCGCGACCTCGCCCGACGGGTTCGCGACGACCTCGGTGTAGACGGCCTTGGTCTCCGGGCGGATCGCCGCGGCGTAGTCGGCCGGGTCGGTGCCCGCCACGAACGTGGTCTCGACGCCGAACCGGCGCAGGGTCACGTCGAGCTGGGTCACCGTGCCGCCGTACAGCTGCGCCGAGGCGACGATGTGGTCGCCGGCCCCGACCAGCGCGGCGAACGTGATGAACTCCGCCGCCATGCCGGACGCGGTGGCGACGGCGCCGATGCCACCCTCGAGCGACGCGATCCGCTCCTCGAACGCGGCGACCGTGGGGTTGCCGAGCCGGGAGTAGATGTTGCCGTACTTCTGCAGCGCGAACAGGTTCGCGGCGTCGGTGGTGTCGCTGAACACGAACGACGTCGTCTGGTAGATCGGCACGGCGCGCGCGCCGGTCGCGGCGTCGGGGATCGCCCCGGCGTGCAGGGCGCGGGTGCGGAAGCCGAAGCGGTGCTCGGAGCTCATCAGGCGGTGGCCTCCTCGGCCTCGGGGATCGGGGCGAGGCTAGCGCCGTAGCGCAGCAGCGCGGCGACCTGGTCCACGGCCCAGGGGTTCTGCAGGGAGGTGACGTCGCCCAGCGGCCGGCCGTCGTGCAGCTCCGCCAGCAGCCGCCGCATGATCTTGCCGGACCGGGTCTTGGGGACCTCGGGGACGAGGACGACGTGCTTCGGCTTGGCGACCGGCCCGATCTCGCGCTGCACCTGGGCCCGCAGGTCCTCGCGCAGCGCCTCCGCGGCGGCCCGCCAGGCGGCCAGGTCCTCGACCGGGCCGGGCGCGACGGCCGGGACGACGAACGCCGCCACCGCCTGCCCGCCGACCGCGTCCACGACCCCCGCGACGCCGGCCTCGCCGACCGCCGGGTGTGCCACGAGGGCCGACTCGATCTCGATGGTCGACAGCCGGTGGCCGGCGACGTTGACGACGTCGTCGACCCGGCCGAGCAGCCACACGTCGCCGTCGGCGTCCCAGGACGCGCCGTCGCCGGCCAGGAAGTAGCCGTGCGCGGCGAACGGCCGCCAGTACGAGTCGCGGAACCGGGCCGGGTCGCCCCAGACGGTCCGGGCCATGCCGGGCCAGGTCCGGTCGAGCACGAGGTAGCCGCCGGACCCGCGCGGCACCTCGGCGCCGGCGTCGTCGACGACCTTCGCCGAGAACCCGGGCAGCGCGCGGGTCGCCGAGCCGGGCTTCAGCGTCGTGACGCCGGGGAGCGGGGCGATGACGGCCGCGCCGGTCTCGGACTGCCACCACGTGTCGACGACCGGGGCCGTGCCCGCGCCGAACTGCTCGCGGAACCACACCCACGCCTCGGGGTTGATGGCCTCGCCGACGGTGCCGAGCAGCCGGACCGTCGACAGGTCGTACCCGTCCGGCAGGCCCTCCGGGAACCAGGTCATGAACGTCCGGATCAGCGTCGGGGCCGTGTAGTAGACCGTGACGCCGTACCGCTCGATGACCTCGAGGTGCCGCTCGCGGTGCGGGGTGTCCGGCGTGCCCTCGTAGATCACCTGGGTCAGCCCGTTGCTCAGCGGGCCGTAGATCTCGTAGGTGTGCGCGGTCACCCAGGCCAGGTCGGCGGTGCACCAGTGCACGTCGTCGGGCTTGGCGTCGAACATCGCCCAGTGCGTCCAGGACGCGTGCGTGAGGTAGCCGCCGGTGGTGTGCACCAGGCCCTTGGGCTTCCCGGTCGTGCCCGACGTGTAGATGATGAACAGCGGGTGCTCGGCGTCGAAAGCCTGCGCCTCGTGCTCGTCCGAGGCGGTGTCCACGACGTCGTGCCACCAGACGTCGCGCCCCGCGGTCCAGGCGACGTCCTGCCCGGTGCGCCGGACGACCAGCACGTGCTCGACGTGCTCCAGGCCCTCGACCGCGGCGTCGGCGGCGGACTTCACCTCGACCGCCTGCCCGCGGCGGAACTGGCCGTCGGACGTGACGAGCAGCTTCGCGCCGGTGTCCTGCACCCGGAACCGCACCGCCTCCGCGGAGAACCCGCCGAACACCAGCGAGTGCACCGCCCCGATCCGGGCGATCGCCAGCGTCACGACGATGGTCTCGGCGATCACCGGCAGGTAGACGACCACCCGGTCGCCGGGCCCGACGCCGAGGTCGGTCAGGGCGTTGGCCGCCCGGGACACCTCGCGCTGCAGGTCCGCGTAGGTGATCGAGCGGCGGTCGCCCCGCTCGCCCTCGGCGTGGATCGCGACCTTGTCGCCGCGGCCGGCGGCCACGTGCCGGTCGACGCAGTTCACCGCGGCGTTGAGCCGCCCGCCGACGAACCACTGCGCCTCGGGCACGGTGAGCTCGCCGTCCGGCCCCTCGACCGCGGGGGACCAGGTGTGCGCGGTGTGCCACGGCTCGGCCCACTCCAGGCGGCGGGCGGCGTCCTCCCAGAAGCCCACGTGGTCGCCGTCGGCGCGCGCCCGCAGGCGCTCAGCCTCCTCCGGTCCCACGTTCCAGTCGCCGGCCGGGGCCGGGTACGTGCGGGTCTCGGTCTGCAGCGCGGCGATCGTCGCGCTCGTCGTGCTCGTCATGCCCACCTTCTCAGCAGCGACTTCTCGGCCAGGCCGATCAGCGCGTCGGTCAGCTTGCCCAGCAGCGCCAGCAGGACGATCGCGAGGATCATCCGGTCGACGCGGCCGTTGTTGCCGGAGTCCATCAGGAGGAAGCCGAGGCCCATCGACGACGCGATGAGCTCCGCGGCCACCAGGAACAGCCACGACTGCGCGAGGGCGAGCCGCAGGCCCGCGACCACGGACGGCACGGCCGCGGGCAGCTGCACGGCGCCCAGCAGCCGCGCCCCGCGCAGCCCGTACGCGCGCCCGGCCTCGACCAGGTGCGCGTCGACGTGCCGCAGCGCGGCGACGACGGTCGTGTACACGGGGAAGAACGCCCCGATCGCGATGAGGGTCAGCTTGGACTCCTCGCCGATCTTCATCCAGAGGATCAGCAGCGGCACCCAGGCCAGCGACGGCACCGCCCGGATCGCGCCGAGCACCGGCTCGAGCAGCGCGCCCGCCAGCCGGGACAGCCCGACCACCGACCCGACCGCGAGGCCGAGCGCCGCGCCGATGAGGAACCCGAGGACGACGCGCTGGGTCGAGATCGCCACGTACTGGCCGAGCAGGCCGCGCTCCGCGAGGTCGACGGCGGCCGTCCAGACGGACGCGGGGCTCGGCAGCTGGTACGGCGCGACCAGGCCCGACGTGGTGACGACCTGCCACGTGACGAGCAGGACCGCGGGGACGACCAGGCCGAGGGCGATGCGGACCGGGCGGCGGGACAGCGGCCCGGCGCCGGGCCGGGCGGGGAGGCCGAGGCTGAACGGGTTCAGCCCGGGCAGCGCGCGGCCGCGGGCGTCCGTCACGGGCGCGGCGGAGCCGGTGATCGTCGCGGAGGCGTTGGTCATGGCCTGCTCTTCCGTCGGGGGTGGTCGGTGGTGCCGGTGCCGGGCCGGCGTCCGCGGCGGGACGCCGGCCCGGTGCGGGTCAGTCCGCGATCGTCGACGGGTCGGCGTTCTCGGCGAACTGCGGGTCGAACAGCTCGTCGAGGGCCGCGTCGACCAGGTCCTGGCTCGACACGTCGCCGGACTCCACGAAGATCGGGCCGACGACCTCGAGCACGTCGCGCTGCGCCTGACCGGGGACCGGGTCGATGTCGAGCGTGGTGCGCTCGGTGATGACGGTCTCGGCGACGGCCGGGTCGATGCCGGCGACCTCGGCGAGGATGCTGACGACCTCGTCGGGGTTCTCCTGCGCCCAGGCGCGCGCCTTCTCGTAGGCGTCCACGACGACCTGCGCCAGGTCCGGGCTCGCGTCCAGGAAGTCCTGCGTCGCGTTGAGGAAGCCGTAGGTGTTGAAGTCGACGTTCCGGTAGAGCAGCGTCGAGCCCGCCTCGGCCTCGCTCGCCGCCATCAGCGGGTCCAGGCCGGACCACGCGTCGACCGAGCCGTTCTCCAGCGCGGCCTTGCCGTCGGCGTGCTGCAGGTTCTGCACCTCGACGTCCGCCGGGTCGACGCCCGCCTCCTCCAGGGACTGCAGCAGGAAGAAGTACGGGTCGGTGCCCTTGGTCGCGGCGACCGAGCGGCCGGCGAGGTCGGCGACGTCGGTGATGTCCGAGCCGGCCGGGACGACGAGCGCGGCCCACTCCGGCTGGCCGTAGATGTCGATGGTCCGGATCGGCGAGCCGTTGGACCGGGCCAGCAGCGCCGCCGAGCCGGCGGTCGAGCCGACGTCGATCGCGCCGGCGCGCAGCGCCTCGTTGGCCTTGTTCGACCCCGCGGACTGCACCCACTCGACGTCGACGTCGTCGCCGAGCGTCTCCTCCAGCCAGCCCTGGTCCTTGATGACCAGGCTCAGCGGGTTGTAGGTGGCGAAGTCGACGGTCAGCGTGTCGGCGCTCCAGCCGTCGGCGGCGGCCGCGTCGCCAGCGGGCTCGTCGGCCTGGGCGGCCTCGCCCTCGCCGGCCACGCAGCCGGCGAGCAGCAGGGTCGCGGCGACGGCGCCGGCGCCGAGGGCGATCGGGCCGCGCGCTCGGCGACGGAGGGCGGTGGTCAGGGCGGTCATGGGGTGCTCCAGGTCGGTGTCGGGGGAGGTGGCGGTCAGATCGAGTGGTGCGCGTCGGGGTCGTGCGTCGGGTGGTGCGAGGGCACGCCGAGGCCGTCCAGCAGCTCGGCGCGCAGCTCGGCGAGCCGGGCGTCCGCGCGGTCGCGGGGCCGGTCGCCGGGGACGGTGATGACGGAGCGGACCGAGGCGGCATCCGGCGCGGCGGGGTCGAGGGCGCCGAGCAGCACGACGCGGTCGGCCAGGTACAGGGCCTCCTCGACGTCGTGCGTCACGAGGAGCACCGTCGTCGGGCGGCTCGCGTGCACCTCCAGCAGCAGGTCCTGCATCCGCAGCCGGGTCAGGGCGTCGAGGGCGCCGAACGGCTCGTCCAGGAGCAGCACCCCGGGCCGGCGGGCGAGCGCCCGCGCCAGGGACGCGCGCTGCGCCATGCCGCCGGACACCTGCCGCGGGCGCAGCCCCGCCGAACCCGCGAGCCCGACGAGGTCCAGCAGCCGGGCGACCTGCTCGCGGGACTCCGCGCGCGGGGTGCCACGGGGCACGCCGAGCGCGACGTTGTGCGCCAGGGTCCGCCACGGCAGCAGGCGCGGCTCCTGGAACGCGACGGCGGTGCGCGGGTCGTACGGCGCGACCGGCGCGTCGCCGATCAGGATCGACCCCGCGTCCGGGGCGTCGAGGCCCGCGACCTGACGCAGCAGCGTCGACTTGCCGCAGCCGGACGGGCCGATGACGGCGACGATCTCGCCGGCGGCGACCTCCAGGTCGAGGCCGGCGAGCACCGGGCGCGGGCCGGACGGGGTCGCGAAGGTGCGGGCCACGCCGCGGAGCGCGACGGGGCGGGCGGCGGCGCTCGCGGGATCGGCGGCGGAGCTCGGGGTGGCGGCGGTCGCGGTGGTACCGGCGGCGGCCGTGGCGGTGCTGGGGGCGGAGGTCATGGGGCTTCCCGGGTCGAGGGGCCACGTGGACGCGGCGCGGTGCGGCGGGGCCGGGGCTCGTCGCACCGGTGCGGGTGCGCGGTCGACGGGCCGCGTGCGGGCGGGGTGCTGCCGGGGCGCGGCCGGTGGGCGTCGGGGGACGCGGGTCAGGCGGCGCGGGAGGTGCGCGGACAGCTCGCCGAGGGGCGACAGCAGCGCGCCGAGGCGGACATCGGCAGGCCCGGGCGCTGGGTCGTGCGCTGCATCGACCGGGCCACTGGCCGCCTCCTCGCATTGTCTCGCCAGGTGAGACGCAGGTGTTCACTTCTCGGGATCACCGCCGACAGTAGCGCCCGACGTGCGGCGCGACAACCCCGCCGCGCGGCGCGGGCTACGTCCCTCGCCCCCGCCCGCTCGCCGCCACCGCGCGCTCGCCCCGGGCTCCTCCGCGCGTCCACCCCGAGCGCCGCCGCTCCGCGCCGCCCCTCCGCCCGCGCGTCCACCGCGCGCCAACCGCTCGCCGAGATGGCAACTCTCGGCTGTCTTCAGTCGCCCGAGCGCAGCCGAGAGTTGCCGTCTCGGCGGGCGGGCGCGAGGGCGGGGTCAGCGGCGGGCGGCGCGCAGGGTCAGGTGGACCGCGATGCCCGCGAGCAGGCCCCAGAACGACGCCGAGACGCCGCCGACGCCCACGCCCGACACCGTCACCAGGAACGTCACCGCTGCCGCCTCGCGGTGCCCGGCCGGGCCGAACGACCCGCCCAGCGACGCCGCCAGGGTCCCGACCAGCGCCAGGCCCGCCGCCGCGGCGATCAGCCCCGCGGGCGCCGCCAGCGCCACGGCCGCCACCGCCGCCGAGGCCACGGCGAGCACCACGTAGCCGCAGCCCGCCACGACGGCCGCGCGCCACCGCCGCCGCGGGTCCGGGCCGCCCTCGGGCCCGGCCGCCAGCGCCGCGCTGATCGCCGCGAGGTTGATCGCGTGCCCGCCGAACGGGGCGGCGAGCACGGTCCCGGCACCGGTCACGAGCATCACCCGACGCAGGGGAGCGGCGTACCCGAACCCGGCCAGCACGGCGACGCCCGGGATGTTCTGCGACGCCATCGTCACGACGAACAGCGGCACCGCGACCGACACCACGGCGGACCACGACGGCTGCGGCGTCGTCCAGGTCAGCGACGGCACGAGGTCCGCGGCGTCGAGCGCGCGGACGCCCGGCGAGACCACGGCGATCGCCACCGCGAGCCCGATCGCCGCGGGCGTGGCCCAGCGCGGCGCCAGCCGCAGCAGCACCAGCCACACGACGACCACCGGCCCGACCAGCAGCGGCCGGTCCGCGACGGCGAGCACCGGCTGCAGGCACAGGTCGACCAGGACGCCCGCGAGCATCGCGTTCGCCAGCGGCACCGGGATCCGCCGCACCCAGCGCTCGAGCCGGCGCCACAGCCCGACCGCGGCGAGCAGCACCCCGCACAGCACGAACCCGGCGACCGCCTCCGGCCACCCGCCCGCCGCGGTCCCGGTGGTCGCGAGCAGGGCCGCGCCGGGGGTCGACCAGGCGACCGTGATCGGCAGTCGGGTGCGCCAGGCCAGCAGGATCGTGGCCGCGCCCATCGCCAGCGTGACGGCCAGCAGCCCGGACGCCGCCTGCGCGGGCGTCGCCCCGACCGCGCGCAGACCGCCCAGCACGACCGCGAACGCGCTGGTGAAGCCGACGAGCGCCGTGACGACGCCCGCGGCGACGTGCGTGCCCCCGTCCCGCGCCGCGAGGTCGGAGGCGGTCGGGGCGGCCGCGTCGGCCGGGGCGTCATCGGGCCGGGTCACGCGCCGCACGGTAGCGCCGCGGTGTGTCGGCCGCGTTGCGGCGTCCGCGTCCGGCGTCCGCGTTGCGGCGTCCGCTCCCGAGGTCGTCGGTTCCGTCCACCCGAGGGGGTGCGGAACCGACGACCTCGGGCGGAACCGGCGACCTCGCCCCGGCGCGTCAGCCGAGCAGGCCCGCGATCTGCTCCAGCTGGTCCGGCGCCGCCTGGACCAGCAGCGTCGTCACCGCCGTGCCCCGCCACGCGGCTGCCTGCTCGCGCACGTCGTCCGGCGTGCCGACCAGCGCCACGTCCCGCACCAGCTCGGTCGGCACCGCGGCCGCGGCCCGCGCGCGGTCGCCCGCGAGGTAGTGCGCCTGGATCTCCGCGCACGCCTCCGCGTAGCCGAGCCGGGCGAGCGCGTTCGCGTGGAAGTTCGCCCCCTTCGCGCCCATCCCGCCCGCGTAGAGCGCGACGAACGGCCGCACCGCGTCCGCGGCGGACTCGACGTCGGTGCCGAGCACCACCGGCACCGTCGCGGTGACCTCGAAGTCCTCGACGGGCCGGGTCCCGGCGAGCCGGCGGTCGAAGCCCTCGGCGAGCAGCCCGCGGAACTCGTCGTCGAGCCGCGGCGCGTAGAACAGCGGGAGCCAGCCGTCGGCGATCTCGGCGGCGAGCGCGATGTTCTTCGGCCCCTCGGCGGCGAGGTGGATCGGCAGGTCGGCGCGCAGCGGGTGCACGGTCGAGCGCAGCGCCTTGCCCAGCCCCGAGCCCTCGTCCTCGGGCAGCGGCAGCCGGTAGAACGGGCCCCCGGCACGCACGGGACCCTCCCGGCGCAGCACGTCCCGGACGATCGCGACGAACTCCCGGGTCCGGGCGAGCGGCCGCGGGTACGGCTGCCCGTACCAGCCCTCGACGACCTGCGGCCCGGACACCCCCAGGCCGAGCGTGAACCGCCCGCCCGACAGGTGGTCCAGGGTGAGCGCGGCCATGGCGGTGGCGGTCGGGGTGCGGGCGGCGACCTGCGCGACGGCGGTGCCGAGCCGGACGCGCGACGTGCGGGCGCCCCACCACGCGAGCGGCGTGAACGCGTCGGAGCCGTACGCCTCGGCCGTCCACACGGAGTCGAGCCCCAGCCGGTCGGCCGCCAGCACCGCCTCCGCGGCCCCGGGCGGGGGACCCGCCGACCAGTAGCCCGTGTGGTAGCCGAGCCGCATGCCGCCTCCTCGTCGTCGCGCGCTCGCCGGTGAGCGCGGCCGCGGCCCATGCTGCCGTGCGCGGCCGCGCGGCGCGAGGAGGTCGGGCGCGCGCGTCAGCCGAGCGACGGGTCGCCGGTCAGCCAGGTCAGGTGGGGCGCGACGGCGGGGAACCCCCAGCCGAACAGCCCGACGGGGACCGCGGCCAGCACCGCCAGCGCGAGCAGCACCCGCACCGGCAGCGGCCCCGGCAGCCGGCGGAACAGCCAGGCGTACATCAGGCGCCTCCCAGGGCGAGGATCGGCTCGGGCGTGCCCTCGGCCCGGTCGAGCCAGCCCACGAAGGTGGCGTAGGTGATCCACCGCTGGTCGTTGCCGAACTCGCCGAGGGTCCGCGAGTGGCAGGTGGTGAGCGTGAGCAGCCGCTCGGCCGGGGCGACGCCGGGCTGCCGCGGGACGGGCGCGAGCACGGACGACTCCGACGGGTCGACGACCTCGTGCGACGTGACCTCGTAGACGTACCAGGTGCTCGCGGTCTCGATCACGACGGGGTCGCCGGGGACGAGCCTGTCGACGTACCGGAACGAGTCGCCCCAGGTGCGCCGGTGCCCGGCGAGCGCGACGTTGCCCACCTCGCCGACCTGCTGCGTCCCGGTGTAGCGGCCGGCCATCGCGCGGTCGAGCAGGTCGGGGGTGGTGCCGTCGACGACCGGCATCGCGTTCCGGGTCAGCCCCTCCCAGCGCGGCACGGTGAGCACGCCGATCACCTCGCCGTGGGCGACCGGCTCGGGGACCGGTGGGTCGTCGGTGCGCAGCTCGGCGGTCGTGGCGGCGGCGGGTGGGAGCGCGGCGCGCACCTCGGCGAGCACGGCGTCGGCGTCCTGCCGCGCGGTGACGGTGGTCCACCAGAGCTGCCACACGAGGAACAGCGCGAGCAGCACGCCGAGGGTGATCAGCAGCTCGCCGAGGACGCCGGCCACCGACACCGGCGCGGGCGCGCGGCGGGCGCGGGCCGCGGCCCGCGGCCGGGCGCGCGGTGGCGCGGGGGCGGGTGCGGGCGGCTGGGTCACACCGTCGACGCTAGGTGCGCCGCGCACCACTCAGTCGGCGACTGAGTGGTGCGCGGGCGTGGGATTGAGTGGGCGCGCGGACGGTCCCGGTGGGGGATCGGCCGGTCCCGGTGGGCGGCTCGGTGCCGCCCCCGTGGGCGCGTCGGCCGTCCCCGGTGGGCCGGTCGACCCGACCACCGGTCCGCGCACAGGCCCCCCGCACCGGGTCGACATCCGCGGGCCCTAGGGTGTGCCCCGGGCGCCCCGCCGTCGTCGCAGCCCGCCCACCGATGCACCGCTCCACGGAAGGACCCCGCCCATGCCCGGCGCCGCCCACCACATCGCCCTCGTCGCGCACGACAACAAGAAGGTCGAGCTGCTCCGCTGGGCGGAGTTCAACCGCGGCACCCTGTCGCGGCACCACCTGTACGCGACCGGTACCACCGGCACGATGCTGGAGTTCGAGCTCGGGCTGCCGGTGACGCGGCTGCTGTCCGGCCCGGTCGGCGGCGACCAGCAGATCGGCGCCAAGATCGCCGAGGGCACCATCGACATGCTGGTGTTCTTCTGGGACCCGCTGGAGCCGCAGCCGCACGACCCCGACGTGAAGGCGCTGCTGCGGATCGCCGCGGTGTGGAACGTCCCGATGGCGGCGAACGTGGCGACCGCCGACATGCTGATCTCGTCGCCGATGCTGGGCGAGGAGTGGACCAGCCGCCCGGAGATCACCCCGCGCGCGTGGGACGGCGGCTCCCCGGTCGCCTGACCGGCGCCCGCGCACGCCCGTCCTACGCTGTCCGGCCCCGCACCCTGCGATCGCAGAGGGCGGGGCCGGAAAGCGTAGGAACAGGGGTCGGGCGCGGTGCGCGAGACGGCGCGCGCCGACCCGGACCGTCGTCAGATGTAGATCGCCGGGTCGTCGATCTCCGGCTCCGGGGGAGCCGAGCTCGGCTTCTGCCGGATCTTCGCGGGGACGCCCACCGCCACCGCGCCGGCGGGCACGTCCTTGAGGACCACCGCGTTGGCGCCGACCTGGGCGCCGTCGCCGATCCACACCGGCCCGAGCACCTTCGCGCCCGCGCCGATGACGACGTGGTCGCCGACCGTCGGGTGCCGCTTGCCGCGCTTCATCGTCTTGCCGCCGAGCGTCGCCCCGTGGAACAGCACCACGTCGTCGCCCACCACGGCGGTCTCGCCGACGACCACGCCCATGCCGTGGTCGATGAACAGCCGCCGGCCGATCGTCGCGCCGGGGTGGATCTCCACCCCGGTGACCGCCCGGGACACCTGGGACAGCAGCCGGGCCGGCAGCCGCAGCGCCGGCTCGCGCCACATCCGGTGCGCCACCCGGTGCACCCACACCGCGTGCAGGCCGGGGTACGCCAGCGCGACCTCGACCCGCGACCGCGCGGCGGGGTCCCGGCGCTGCGCGGCCTCCAGGTCCTCGCGCAGCGTGCGGGCGAACCGGCGCAGGCTGCGCCAGTGCTCGCCGGCGCCGGTGGGCCCGGTCGCCGCGCGGGGGGCGGAGGACGCGCGCGCCGGGGTCGGCACCCCGCGGCCACCGGGCCGGGAGGTGCCGCCCGTGAGCGGCGGTCGCGTGGTCGAGGTCATGGCGATCAGTCCAGGAGGTCGGCGTACAGGATGGAGGAGAGGTAGCGCTCGCCGAACGACGGGATGATCACGACGATCAGCTTCCCGGCGTTCTCGGGGCGCTTGCCGAGTTCGATCGCGGCGTGCAGGGCGGCGCCGGAGGAGATGCCGACGAGCAGGCCCTCCTCCTTCGCGGCCCGGCGCGCGACGGCGACGGCGGTGTCGGCGTCCACGTCGATGATCTCGTCGTAGACGCCGGTGTCGAGGATGTCGGGCACGAAGTTCGCGCCGATGCCCTGGATCTTGTGCGGGCCGGGCTGGCCGCCGTTGAGGATCGGCGACTCGGCGGGCTCGACGCCCACGATCTGCACGCCGGGCTTGCGCTCCTTGAGCACCTGGCCGACGCCGGTGATCGTGCCGCCGGTGCCGATGCCCGCGACGAGGATGTCGACGCCGCCGTCGGTGTCCGCCCAGATCTCCTCGGCGGTGGTGCGGCGGTGGATCTCCGGGTTGGCCTCGTTGGCGAACTGGCGGGCGAGGATCGCGCCCGGGCGCTCCGCGACGATCTCGTTCGCGCGGTTGACGGCGCCCTTCATGCCCTCGGACGCGGGGGTGAGGATGAGCTCGGCGCCGTACGCGCGGAGCAGCGCGCGCCGCTCCTTCGACATCGACTCCGGCATGGTCAGCACGACGTCGTACCCGCGGGCCGCACCGACGAACGCGAGCGCGATGCCCGTGTTGCCCGACGTCGCCTCGACGATGGTGCCGCCCGGCTTCAGCTCGCCCGAGCGCTCGGCCGCGTCGACGATCGCGACGCCGATGCGGTCCTTCACCGAGCTGGCGGGGTTGTAGAACTCGAGCTTGCCGACGACCGTCGCGTCGACGCCCTCGGTCAGCTTGTTGATCCGCACCAGCGGGGTGTTGCCGATGAGCTGCGTCGCGTCGTCGTAGATGCGTGCCATGTCAGTCCGTCCTTGGTGTCGTCGGCGGTGCAGGGAGCACGGCGCGGGCGCGCGCCCGGCCGCGGGTCGAGGGCGAGCGCTGGCCCGGGGTGGGCCCGGGTCGGGCCGGGAGCCGGCGTGCGGCGGTGCGGCCAGCGCTCTAGAGACAGCGACAGCGGCGCGCTGCGGGGGTGCGCGGGGCGGGGCGCGACGGCAGGAGCACGGTGCTCGGCGCGAGGCGCATGCCCGGTCCCCTCTCCCTGGTGGTCGGCACCCGACAGCGCCGACAGTAGCGCCAACGCACGCGGCCCCACAAAGATGCCCGGGCGCCCCGATCGGGTGGTCCCCGGACCCGGGCGGGGGCCCGGTCGACGGCCGGCTTCCACCCCTCCACCGTGCGGTACCGCCGGGCGCGCCGCCACCGGGAGCAGGGACGACGCCCCGGCGCGCCCCTGACGGCGGGCGAGCACGGGTGGCAGGATCGCCGCCATGCGGGTGGACGACGCGGCGGAGGACGTGCTCGGCGGCGACTGGGTGCAGCGCACGCTGCACCTGCGCCCGGACGCCCAGGGCGACGCGGTCGCGACCCTGGTGCAACGGCGGGACGCCGGAGGCGACCGGGCGCGGCCGGCCGTCCTCTACGTGCACGGGTTCGTCGACTACTTCTTCCAGACGCACGTCGCCGACGCGCTCGCCGACCGCGGCTACGACCTGTACGCCCTGGACCTGCGCGACTACGGCCGGTCGATCCGCGCGGGCCGGGAGCCGAACGACACCCGGTCGCTGGCGGTCTACGCCGAGGAGATCGACGCCGCGGTCCGCCTGGTGCGGGAGCGGCACGACCAGGTCGTGCTTCTGGGCCACTCGACCGGCGGCCTGATCGCGGCGCTGTGGGCCCAGCACCGGCGCGGGCGCGGGCTGGTCGATGCGGTGGTGCTCAACTCGCCGTGGTTGGACGTCCGCGGCTCGTTCGTCGAGCGCACGGTCCTCGCCTGGACGATCGAGCACGTCGTCGGCCGGGTCGCCCCGCGCCTGGTGGTGTCGCACGTCGGTGAGCACTACGGCCGCGCGCTGCACGCGGACGGCGGCGGCGAGTGGACGTACGACCTGGCCTGGAAGCCGTACGCGGGGTTCCCCGTGCGGGCGGGGTTCGTCCGCGCGATCAGGCGCGGGCAGGCGGAGGTCGCGCGCGGGCTCGGCATCGACGTCCCGGTGCTGGTGCTCGCGTCCGACGCGTCGGGGCCGGACGACCGCTGGCACGACGGGCTGCTCACGACCGACTCGGTGCTCGACCCGGCGGACATGCGGCGGCTCGCGCCCCGCCTGGGCCGGGACGTCACGTACGAGGAGGTGCCGGGCGGCGCGCACGACCTCGCGCTGTCCCCGCTGCCCGCGCGGACCCGCTACCTCGACGAGGTCGTCGGCTGGCTGGACGTGACGCTGGCCCGCGGCTGACCCGCGCCCCCGCCGCGAGCACTACCCACGCAGCGGTCGCGGGCGCACCACCCACCGCGCCGCGGGCCGTGTACTGGTCCGACCATGAGCGACACCGACGTGCGGATCCCGGGGACCGCGAACTTCCGCGAGGTCCGCGCCACCGTGGCGGACGGGTACCGGCTGCGCCCGGGGCACCTGTTCCGCTCCGACGCGCTGTCCCGGCTCGGACGCGAGGGGCGGGCCGCGCTGACGGCGCTCGGGATCCGGCGGGTCGTGGACCTGCGGTCCGACCGGGACCGCCGGCTCGGCGGCCGGGACCGGCTCGGCGGCGGCGTCGAGGTGGTGCGCGTCCCGATGCTCGGCGGCTCCGCGGCGAGCTTCCTCGGTTCGTGGGAGCTGCGCGACGTCTACCGGGAGATCCTGGTCGCGCACGGCCCCGAGGTGCGGGCGGCGGTGCGCGCCGTCGCCGGGTCGCCCGGGCCGGTCGTCGTGCACTGCACCGCCGGCAAGGACCGCACCGGGATCGTGGTCGCCCTGGTGCTGCTCGTCCTCGGCGCCGACCGGGACGAGGTGGTCGCGGACTACGTCGCGAGCGAGGAGCGCCTGGCCGGGGAGTGGACCGACCGGATGCTCCGGCGGCTGCGCCTGCTGGGCATCCGGCCCGACGCGCGGCTGCGAGCGATGATCGGCAGCAGCCCCGCGGCGGTGCTCCGGGACGAGCTGGCGTGGCTCGACCGCGAGCGGGGCGGGGTCGCGGGCTACCTCGCGTCGGTGGGCGTCGGCGCGGACGACCTGGACCGGCTGCGCGCGACGCTGCTCGTGCCGGCCTGACCCCGGGTCGGGGACGACGGCGCCGGCGTCAGAACAACGGCCAGGGCACCGCGGGCATCTCGCCCTCGGGGCCGGGGAACCGGGGCTCGCGCAGCAGCCGGTCGCAGCGCGCGGCGAGCGCGTCGACCTCGGCGGGCGCCAGCAGCGCCGCCAGCAGCCGGCCGAGGTCGCCGTCCAGCCCGGCGCGGACCCGCTCCACGCCCGCGACCTCGTCGGCCGTCAGATCGTCGCCGAGCCAGCCCCACAGCACCGTGCGCAGCCGGGGCTCGACGTGGAACGTCACGCCGTGGTCGACGCCGAGCCGCCGGCCGTCCGGCATCGGCAGCACGTGGCCGCCCTTCCGGTCCGCGTTGTTCAGCAGGACGTCGAGCACGGCCATCCGGCGCAGTGCGGGGGAGTCCTCGTGCACGAGCGTGACGGCGTCGCCCTGCTCGTCCCCGCCCTCGAGCACGGTGCGGGCGCACGCGGGCACCTCGGCGGACGGCACGACGTCGACCGGGTCCTGCTCGCGGTCCGGCTCCTGCCACAGCTGCGCCATGCCGGGGCCGAGGGGTCCGTCGCGCAGCCAGGTGCGGGGGACCACCCCCCAGCCGGTCGCCTCCGACACCAAATACGCGGCGACCTCGCGGTGCGCGAGCGTGCCGTCGGGGAAGTCCCAGAGCGGCTTCTCGCCCGCGACGGGCTTGTAGACGACGCGGGTGCCGCCGATCTCGGCGAGGAAGGTCGCGTTGGACGCCACCGTGATCCGGCCGAGCACCTCGAGCGGGCCGCCGTCGAGGTCGGGCGGGGTCACGGCTGGCATGCGGCCCATGCTAGGAGCGGGCGCGTGCCCGGGCTCGTCCGCCGGGCCCGGGCACGCGCGAGCGCGTCACATCGGCTCGGCGATCTCGCGCCCGTGCGCCGTCAGCGCCCAGATCACGAACACGTCCAGCGCGATCACGACCAGCGCCCACACCGGGTAGTACGGCAGCCAGGCGAAGGACGCGAGACCGCTGACGACGGCCATGATCACTCCGATCGTCCGGGCCCAGACCGCTCCGCTGAACACGAAGAACCCGGCGAGCGCGACCACCGCCCCGAGGATCAGGTGCACCCAGCCCCACGAGGTGACGTCGAGCTGGAGGACCCACTCCTCGCCGGCGACGTAGAAGGTGTCGTTGACCAGGGCGACGATGCCCTGGAAGACGTGCATGACGCCGATCATGATCATGATCGTGCCGGCGAAGACGGTCATGCCGACCGCCAGGCCGCTGCGACGCTCGCTCATCGCGGTTCCCCTCCCGCTCCGGGCCGACCGGGCCCGGCGGGCCCGCTGCCGGGACCGACGCTAGGGAGGGGCGGGGAGCGGGGGCATCACCCGCGCCGAGTGGCTGCGCGGGGCCCCGCCGCTCAGCGGAGGTCGGTCGCGCCGCAGACGTGGCCGTCGGGGTCCATCGGCTCGCCGCACCGCGGGCAGGCGGGGCGGCCCTGCGCGACGACCCGGCGGGCGCGCTCGGCGAACGCGCGCGCGGAGCCGACGGGCAGGCGCAGCACCATCGCCTCCTCGGGCTCCGGGTCCTCCGCGGCCAGGCGCTCGGCCTCCTCCTCGGAGTCGACCAGCACGAGCGGGAACGCCTCGACGACGATCTGCCCCGTCGCCTTGTCGAAGTGCAGGCGCATCTGGCCGAGGCGGAAGTCCTCCTCGACGGGCTGCTCGACCGGGTCGGCGTCCACGAGCTCGGCGAACGCCTCGGCGGGCACGCTGTACGGGTTGCCGTCGGTGGTCATGAGCTCGTCGAGGATCTCGTCGATCTTCTCGGCGAGGGTCGAAGCCCACTCCTTCTCCATGGCGACCGAGGTCAGCCGGCGCCCGGTGCGCGCCTGGAGGTAGAAGGTGCGGGCCCCGGGCCGGCCGACGGTGCCGATGACCGCGCGGTCGGGCCAGTCGTGCAGGTGGAGGAGGGTGGCCATGACCCCATGCTAGGAGCGCGGACCGACACCGTCGCGTGCGGCCTCCGCCACGCCCGCGCCGCCGCCGACCGCCGCGTCCCCCGCGGGCGCCGCCGCCCGCAGCCAGGACAGGTCGCCGGCGTCGGTGTTCGCGGCGACGACCTCGGGCCGCGTGGGGCCGTACCGCACGACCGACACCGACGCGGGGCCGGCGTGCAGCCGCTGGAACAGGTCGAGGTGCATCCCGAGCGCGTCCGCGAGCAGCGCCTTCACCAGGTCGCCGTGCGTGACCACCGCCCACACCGCGCCGGGCCCGTGCTCGGCCTCGACCGCGGCGTCCTGCTCGCGCACCGCCGCGACCACCCGGGCCTGCATCGCCGCGAGCGACTCCCCGCCCGGGAACACCGCCGCGGACGGCTGGCCCTGGACGGTGCGCCACAGCGGCTCGTCGGCGAGCTCGCGCAGCGGCCGGCCCTGCCAGGCGCCGTAGTCGCACTCGGTGAGCCGGTCGTCGACGCGGAGCGCCGGGGCGGGGTCCTGCCGGGCCAGCACGGCGTCGGCCGTCTCGCGGCACCGCTCGAGCGGGCTGGTCACGACGGCGACCAGCGGGACGGCGGACAGGCGCTCGGCGGTGCGGGCGGCCTGCTCGTGCCCGACGGCGTCGAGCAGCACCCCGGGGGTGCGGCCGGCGAGCACTCCGGTGGCGTTCGCGGTGGTGCGCCCGTGGCGGACGAGGAGGACGGTGGCCATGCGCGCAGCCTAGGCACGTGCGGGGACACGACGCCGGGCCGGGAGGGCGGGCGCGGTGGCCCGGTGGGCTACGGTCGGCCGGTGCGAACGGCGGGAGTGGTCGGCGGCGGCCCGGCGGGGCTGATCGCCGCGGAGGTGCTGGCCGGGGCCGGCGTGGCGGTCACGCTGTACGACCGGATGCCCTCCCCGACCCGGAAGTTCCTGCTCGCCGGCCACGGTGGGCTCAACATCACGCACTCCGAGGGCCGGGACCGGATGCTCGCGCGGTACGGCGACGCCGCCGGGCGCCTCGCCCCGTTCGTCGACGCCTTCACCGCCGACGACCTGCGCGCCTGGTGCGCCGGGCTCGGCGAGGAGACGTTCGTCGGCACCAGCGGCCGGGTGTTCCCGCGCTCGTTCCGGGCGACGCCGCTGGTGCGGGCGTGGCTCGCGCGGCTCGACGCGCTCGGCGTGCGGATCGAGCGGCGGCAGCGCTGGGACGGCTGGGCCGAGGACGGCGCCGGGCTGCGGCTCGTCGGCGTCGGCGGGTCCGTGGACGGCGAGCGCCGGACGGTGCAGCACGACGCCGTGCTGTTCGCGCTCGGCGGGGCATCCTGGCCGCGGCTGGGCTCCGACGGGTCCTGGGTGCCGGCGTTCGAGGCGCGCGGCGTGGCGGCGGCGCCGCTGCGCGCGGCCAACGTGGGCGTCCGGGTCGGCTGGACGCCGGGCTTCGCGGACCGGTTCGAGGGCGTGCCGCTCAAGAACGTCGCGCTGACGGTCCGCGGTCAGGACCGGGCGCCCGTTCGCGGCGACGCCATGGTGACCCGGACCGGCCTGGAGGGCGGGCCGCTGTACGCGGTCGGGGCCGCGGTGCGCGCGGCGCTCGACGCGGGCGGCTGCGTGCTGGAGGTCGACCTGCGCCCGGACACCCCGGCGGAGCGGCTGGCGGAGCGCCTGGCCCGGCGGCGCCCGAAGGACTCCCGGTCGACGTGGCTGCAGCGGTCGGTGGGTCTCGACCCGGTGGCGGTGGGGCTGCTGCGCGAGGCGACGGGCAACGCGGTGCCGGACGACCCGGCCGCGGTGGCCGCGCTGCTGAAGGCCGTTCCGGTCGAGGTGCCCGCGACCCAGCCCATCGACCGGGCGATCTCCAGCGCCGGCGGGATCCGCTGGTCAGAGGTGGACGAGCACCTGATGCTGCGGGCGCTGCCGGGGACGTTCGTGGCGGGGGAGATGCTCGACTGGGAGGCCCCCACCGGGGGGTACCTGCTGCAGGCGTCGTTCAGCACCGGGGTCGCCGCGGCGCGGGGGATGCTCGGGTGGCTGGAGGGGCGGTGAGCCCCCGGCGGACCGGGCCTGTGGACGACGGCTCGACGGGGCGTGCGCGGTCCTAGGGTCGTGCGTGACGACCGGTCCTGAGCCCGAGGAGGTGCCGATGGGTGCGCGCGTGGCGGCCGCCGTGATCGGGAGCGAGTCGTGGTGGGCCGAGTTCCTGACGTCGCCCGCGGTCGCCGGCGTCGCCGCTCTCGTCGCCGCGGCGATCAGCCTGCTCGTCTCGGCGCGCCGCATCCGGGCGGACCGGGACCTCGCCGCGCAGCAGCACGCGGAGTCGAGGCGGGCGGCTGACCGCCTGCGGGCCCAGGCGCTCGCGGACGCGCGGGCGGAGCGCTGGTGGGGCATGTACCAGTGGACCCTGGACCGCCTGGACGTCGTGGACCCGCACCGGGCCGACCGGCTCCTCAGCACCCTGGAAAGTCAGGCTCCCGGCCCCGCGGAGCGGGCCCTAGTGTGGGCGGCGAACGACCTGGTGGCCGCAGCGGAGGACGGTGGAGACGATGACGCGTGACGGCACGGGCCCGCTCCGGCTCGAGGCCCTGGGCCCGGATCTGGTCCTGGTGGACCGCAGGACCGGCCGGGAGATCCCGGTGGAGCTGCGGAGGCGGCGTCGTCGACCGATCGACGCGGAGACGCTCGCGTCGATCCGCGCGAGGGACGCGCGCCTCGAGGCGCAGTTCGCCGCTGAGGACGCGGCTGCGGCCGCCGCGGCGGAGGCGGCCCGCGGCCGGGGCTGAGCCCTGGGCCGTCGACCCGGCGAGGGGGGTGCGGAGCGGATGACGGGAATCGAACCCGCGTAGCCAGTTTGGAAGACTGGGGCTCTACCATTGAGCTACATCCGCGCAGGCCCGCCGGGACGGGCCGCCGGACCAGGGTACCGGCTCGCCGGCCCACCTCCGCGCCACCGGGTCCGCACGGCGAGCACCCGGCCCGCCGCCCGCACCCGGGCGGGTGCGCCGCGCCACTAGACTCCGGCCGACGGGATGTGGCGCAGGTTGGTAGCGCGTCCGCTTTGGGAGCGGAAGGTCGTGGGTTCGAATCCCGCCATCCCGACTCCGGTACGGAGCCCACCCCGGTCGCCCTGGCCCGCGTCCCGCGACCGGCGGTCCCACGTCCGGGTGCTCCGCGCGTTTCACCCCGGCCGGCCCGGACGGTCCGCGGCGCGCGCGCCGATGAACGGGGTGTGACCAGGAGCAGCACCCCCGGCGGACCCTCGACGCGCGGACGCACCGTCCACGTCGGGTTCGCGGTGGCGGCGCTGGCCGTCTGCGCCGCGTACCTGCTGACCGGCGGGGCGGCCCGGCACGTCGTCTCGCTCGTCGCCACCGTGATCCCGGCGGCGGCGGTGCTCGCCGTCCTCGCGGTCCGCCGCCCGCCCCGGCCGCAGCCGTGGTGGTGCGCCGGCGCGGCGCTGCTGCTCCTGTCCGCCGACAGCGCGACGTGGCTCGTGCAGGTCGGCCTCCGCGGCGCGGATCGTGCCAGCGGCGTCCTGGCCGAGGTCGCCGTGCCGCTCGGCTACCTCGGTCTCCTCGCCGCGGCCGTCCTCGTCGTCATGCCGACGGCGCGGGTCGACAACGGGCGGGTGATCGACGCGTCGATCATGGGGATCGGCCTCGCGGGGCTGCTCTGGTCGCTCGTGCTGCACCCCGCGCTGGTCGAGCGCGGCGCGGGAGCGGGCCAGCGCGGCTCGACGCTGCTGATCGTCCTGCTGCTGTCCGGCACGCTCGGCGCGATGGTGCGGACCTGGGTGGACGCCCGGGCGAGCCGGGCCACCGTGACGTACTTCCTCGTCGCCAGCGGCCTCACCCTCGTCGGGAACGTCGCCCGGGTCGTCGCGGTGGACCCGGTCACCGGCGCGACCGCGTCCTGGGTCGGCCTGACGTGGGTCGTCGCGTACGCCGCGACCGGCGCCGCCGCGGTGCACCCCGCGGCGGCGGCGCTGACCACGCCGGAGCCGCGCCCCGCGCGCCGGCTCGGCGCCGGGGCCCTCACCTACCTCGGGCTGGCGCTGGCGCTGAACCCCGTGATCGCGGCCGTGCGCGGGCTCGCCGGCGGCGAGGCGGACCTGATGCAGCTCAGTCTCGGCTCGCTGCTGCTCGTGCCGCTCGTGCTGGTCCGCGTCTCCCAGCTGGCCCGGCTGCACGCGAGCGCGGAGCAGGAGCTGGTCTACCAGGCCACGCACGACGAGCCCACCGGGCTGCCGAACCGTCGCGCGGCCGACCGGCGGGTCGCCGAGACCGTCGAGGCGGTGCGCGGTGGCTCGGCCCCGGGCGGGCTCGTCTGCTTCCTGGACCTGGACGGCTTCAAGGACATCA
>NZ_JAGXJG010000502.1:0-239 GCF_019091725.1 Cellulomonas sp. GbtcB1
CACGAACACCGTGTCGAACAGCTGGACGGTCTCGTCGACGACGGTCGGGTGCGCGGTCTTCTGCCCGAGCGGGGAGGTGCCGCCGACCACGTACCCGGTGGCGCGCTCCGCGGCGGCGGGGTCGGCCATCACGGCCTTCTTGCCGCCGCCCGCGTGGGCCAGCGTCTTGAGGTCGAGCTTCCCGGCGACGGGCACCACCGTGACGGTGAGCGTCCCGTCCACCGACGCCATCAGGGTCT
>NZ_JAGXJG010000503.1:0-239 GCF_019091725.1 Cellulomonas sp. GbtcB1
GACCTCGCGCACGTCGTCGTGCACCCCGACCTGGACGCCTGCATGGCGTCGCTCGCCCCCGCGCGGGTGTTCGCGTTCACCACGCACACCGAGCGCCGGTACACCGACGTCGAGTACCGGGGCGGGGACGTGCTGATGTTCGGCCCCGAGCCGACCGGCCTGCCGCCCGCGGCGCTGGAGCACCCGGCCGTCCCCGACCTGCTGCGCATCCCGATGCAGCCCGGCCGCCGGTCCCTCCA
>NZ_JAGXJG010000504.1:0-239 GCF_019091725.1 Cellulomonas sp. GbtcB1
CGGCGGATCAGCGGGTCGAGCGCGGAGAACGCCTCGTCCATCAGCAGGATGTCGGTGTCCGCGGCGTGCGCGCGGGCCAGGCCGACGCGCTGCCGCATGCCGCCGGACAGCTCGTGGGGGAGCGAGTCGCCCCACTCGCCGTGGCCGACCATCTCGAGGGCCTCGTCGGCCTTCTTCCGGCGCTCGGCCTTGACCACGCCCTGGAGCGCCAGCGGGTAGGCCGCGTTGTCACGCACCGT
>NZ_JAGXJG010000505.1:0-239 GCF_019091725.1 Cellulomonas sp. GbtcB1
GCCGCGGCGCGAAGGGAACGCCCCAGGCCGTCGCGCGCGTATGCGGGGCCGCTGCCGCCCCGCGTCATCACGCGGCGATCCGATGCTCGACCATCCGGGTGACGTCATGTCATAGCAGGGCGTGACTCTGTCCGGCGTCACCGCGCGTTGTGACCGGCTTCACGCGGCCGTCTCCCCTACGACACATCCCCGCAACGCGCGACACGCGCGCTGCCCTGCGGCACCGTTGAAGCGCTTCC
>NZ_JAGXJG010000506.1:0-239 GCF_019091725.1 Cellulomonas sp. GbtcB1
CCCGGAGGCCCAGGCGATCGTGGACCGCTACCACGAGCTCAACCCGGACGTGACGGTCAAGCTGTCCGAGGCCGGCGGCACGGCCGAGACGTCGTCCAAGCTGCTCGCCGCGGACCGTGCGGACACGGCCCCGGACGTGGTGCAGGACGAGTACCGCGCGCTGCCGTCGCTCGGCGTGTCCGGCGAGGTCAAGGACATCACCGACGATGTCGCCGACGTGCGGGGCGGCGACGGGGACA
>NZ_JAGXJG010000507.1:0-239 GCF_019091725.1 Cellulomonas sp. GbtcB1
CGTCGAGTTCCACAGCACCACGCGGGCGACCGCGACGGTCTGCCGCCGCCCGCCGGACAGGCGCGCGACGTGCAGCCGGATCGCCCGCACCGTCCGCACCGACAGCGAGGCCAGCACCTCCGCGGCCCGGGTCTCCATCGCGTCCTCGTCGAGCCGGATGCCCTTCTTCAGCTCCCGGCCCAGGAACATGTTGTGGACGATGTCGAGGTAGTCGCACAGCGCGGGGTCCTGGTAGACGA
>NZ_JAGXJG010000508.1:0-239 GCF_019091725.1 Cellulomonas sp. GbtcB1
CGGGCGTCGTCTACTTCGGCGAACGGCTGCCGGACCGGGCGCTGGTGCGAGCGATCGCCGCGGCCACCGACGGCGACGTGCTGCTCGCCGTCGGCACGACGCTGACCGTGCAGCCGGTGGCGTGCCTGGCCGCGCTCGCCGCCGAGTCCGGCGCCGAGGTGATCATCGTGAACGCCGAGCCCACGCCGTACGACCGGACCGCCGACCGGGTCGTGCGGGAGCCGATCGAGGAGGTGCTG
>NZ_JAGXJG010000509.1:0-239 GCF_019091725.1 Cellulomonas sp. GbtcB1
TCCGCCCGCGCGGCGGCGCCCAGCTGCAGGACGCCTGCCAGGGCCAGGGGAAGCCGCCAGCCGGGCCGGCGCACCCCCGCGCGCCCGCCGACCTGCCGCCAGCCCGCGACGGCCCCGACCAGCAGCACGGCCCCGCCGACCAGCAGGCACGGGACGAGCCCGCGCAGCGCGACGAGCTGGGCGACGGGAGACCGGTCCGCCAGGCCGAGCCGGTCGGGGGCGAGCAGCACGACGACGGC
>NZ_JAGXJG010000510.1:0-239 GCF_019091725.1 Cellulomonas sp. GbtcB1
GGTGACCTCCACCCGCACGGTGCTGCCCGCGGGCGCGTAGGGCACGGCCGACCCCTCGACCGGGACCCCGTCCACGACCAGCCGCCCGCGCGCGCCCGGCGCGCCGGCGTTGGCCACGGTGATCTCGTACCGGGCGCCGCGGGCGACCCGGGTGACGCCGAACGACGGCACGTGCGGCCCGATCTGCGGGTCGACCACCAGGCCGTCGTGCTCAGGCCGGACGCCCAGCAGGTACTGGG
>NZ_JAGXJG010000511.1:0-239 GCF_019091725.1 Cellulomonas sp. GbtcB1
GCGATCGACACCGCGGGCGCGGAGGCCCGGAGACTGCCCTGATCGACGCGCCCCGGTGCTATGCTTGGCGCCGTTCCCCGGGCCTCGTCCTGACATCCGCTCAGCCTTTTTCCGGTGCAGCGTCGCTCAGGAGGTCCGAGCCCGGGAACGATCCAGCCCACGCGAGTCGCCGCGATCGGCGCGACCCGTGCGGCTTCACCGACGCGCCGGCCCCGAGGCAGGGCCGGACGCGGACCGCG
>NZ_JAGXJG010000052.1:0-31624 GCF_019091725.1 Cellulomonas sp. GbtcB1
GGCCTGCGCGCCGACCAGGGCGCCGTCGCCGCCGCGGCGGTCGACGCCGCGCGCGCCGAGCTCGCCGCGGCACGGGACGCCGAGGCCGCCCGCGAGCGGCTCCGCGCGGACGTCGCGGAGCACGACCACGTCACCGACGACCTGCGGCTGACCCGCGCCGCGCTCGGGGAGGAGCACGTCGCGGCCGGGCACGCCCTCGCCCGGGTGGAGGACGAGCTCGCGCGCGACGGCGCCGAGGTCGAGGCCGCGCGGGACGGGCACCCCACGGTCCTCGCCCGGCAGGGCGCCGAGCAGGCCCGCGTCGACGCGGCCGACGGCCTGCTCGCGGCGCTGGACCGGCGCGCGGCCGCCGCCCGCACCGTGGCCGACCGGGTCGCCGAGGTCGCCCGCGTGCTCGCCGAGCAGGACCTCGGGGACGAGGACGCCGCCCGCGCCGCGCTCGCCGAGGCCGCCGACGTGGCCGCGGCCGAGCGCGCGGTGGAGGCGTACCGCACCGCCGTGGCGCGGGTGGAGCAGGGGCTCCGGGACCCGGAGCTCGCCGACCTCGCCGCGGGGGACCCGCACGCGCTCGCCACCGAGGTGGCGGAGCTCGAGCAGGCGCTCGCCGACGCCGTCGGGGCCGCCGACGCCGCCGGTGCGCTGCTGGGCTCCGTCCGCGACCGGGCGGCGCGCGCCGCGGACGCCGCCCGGCACGTGACGGAGTCCGCAGCCGCGCTCGCCGCGGCCGAGCAGGAGGCCGCGCCGGTCACCCGCATGGCCCGGCTCGCGGGCGGCGCGGACAGCGACAACGCCCGCGCCCTGTCGCTCGCGACCTACGTGCTCGTCCGCCGGTTCGAGGACGTCGTCGCCGCCGCGAACGACCGGCTGCGCGAGATGTCCGACGGCCGGTACGAGCTGGAGCGCAGCGACGAGCGCGAGGACGTGCGCACCCGGCGCACCGGGCTGGCGATGCGCGTGGTGGACCACACGACGGGCGCCGCTCGCGACCCCCGCACGCTGTCCGGGGGCGAGACGTTCTACGTGTCGCTGTGCCTCGCGCTCGGCATGGCCGACGTCGTCACCGCGGAGGCGGGCGGCGTCGAGCTGGGCACGCTGTTCATCGACGAGGGCTTCGGCACGCTCGACCCGCACACGCTCGACGCCGTGCTCGGCGAGCTCGGGAAGCTGCGCGCCGGCGGCCGCGTCGTCGGGGTGGTGTCGCACGTCGAGGCGCTCAAGCAGGCGGTCGCGGAGCGGATCGAGGTGCGCCGGCGGACCGACGGGTCGAGCACGCTCACGGTCGTCGCCGGCTGAGGCGCCCGGGATGCCCGGTCTTCCGCCGCCGCGCTGCGGGACCGGGCGCGCCGCGCCGCGGGACCGGCCGCGCCGCGCTGCGGGACCACCCGCGTCTCACCACGTCCACCCGCGCGACGCCAGCTCCACCTCCTCGCGCATCCGCTCCCACGGGTCGCCCTTCGCCCGCGGCAGCACCTCGACCCCCGCGAGCCGGCACGCCTCGGCGAGCAGCGCGTCGTAGGCGAGCTGGCTCGCGATGATCCGCTCCGCCCGGGCCCAGGCGTGCGTGTCCTCCTCGAGCCGGCGCAGGTGGTCGGCCACGATCCCGAGCCGGACCTGCACGTGCAGGGCGTCGAACGGGTCGGGCGGCGGGGGCGCGCCGTGCCGGCCGTGCCGCACCCGGGTGGCGACGCGGTCGAGCAGCCCGGCCACCCGGGCTCGACGGCGCTCGCGCGCAGCGCTCCGCCGCGGCGACGACTCCGCCCCCGGGATCATCCTGAGCACGACGGCGAACGTCAGCGCCGGCAGCACGAGCCAGAGCACCAGCCACCACGCCATCGGAGCACCTCGCCCCCAGCGTAGGCCGCGGGTGTGACCCGCGCCACAGTCGGGCCGCGTCGGGACCTCGGTCCCTCGGGGGCGGGATCAGGGACGGACCAGGGTGCTCCCGGATGCCCGCGTGCGAGGGGAGGGCGGGACGATCCACAGGTTGGCAGGGGAGCGACCACGACCAGGGATGGGGATCATGGCCACGAACGACGGCACGCCGATCGCGAGCGCGCGCGGTCTGGTGAAGACGTACGGCACGGGCGAGGCGGCGGTGCGGGCGCTCGACGGCGTCGACGTGGACTTCGGGCGCGGGGAGCTCACCGCGATCATGGGCCCCTCGGGGTCCGGCAAGTCGACCCTCATGCACTGCATGGCGGGCCTGGACCGCCCCGACACCGGCACCGTCGTGGTGGACGGGCTCGAGGTCAGCGCCATGAACGAGCGGAAGCTCACGCGGCTGCGGCGGGACCACCTGGGCTTCGTGTTCCAGGCGTTCAACCTGGTCCCGACCCTGACGGCGCTGGAGAACATCACGCTGCCGCTGGACATCGCGCGCCGCCCCGTCGACCGGGCGCACCTGGACGCCGTCGTGCAGGCCGTGGGCCTGGCGGACCGGCTGGGGCACAAGCCGACGGAGCTGTCCGGTGGGCAGCAGCAGCGCGTGGCCTGCGCGCGTGCCCTGGTCTCGCGGCCCTCGGTGGTGTTCGCGGACGAGCCGACCGGCAACCTCGACTCGACATCGTCCGGCGAGGTGCTGGGCTTCCTGCGCCGCTCGGTCGACGACCTGGGCCAGTCGGTGGTCATGGTGACCCACGACCCGACCGCCGCGTCCTACGCGCACCGGGTGCTGTTCCTCGCTGACGGGCGCCTGGTCGGCGAGCTCACCGACCCCACCCCGGACTCCGTCCTCGCCGCGCTCGCGGCCCTGCGCCCGGCCCCGGCCGGTGCCGCCGCGCCGGTCGCCGTCGCGGCCGCCGACGGGTCGCGCTGATGCTGCGGGTGGCGCTGCGCGGCATCCGCGCCCACCTCGTCCGGTTCCTGCTCTCCCTGCTGGCGGTCGCCCTGGGCGTCGCCTTCGTCGCGGGCACGTTCTCGCTCCGCACGATGATGTCGAGCACCTTCGACGGCATCGTCGACGCCGGCACCCCCGGCGACGCCTACGTCCGCGCGGAGCCCGCCGAGGGCGCGTCGGTGGTCGAGGGCACCACGGCCGGGCCGGCGGTGCCGATGACGCTCGCGGACGAGATCGCCGCCCTCGACGGGGTCGCCCACGCGATCCCCGAGGCGCAGGGCTCGATCGTCCTGGTCGGGGCGGACGGCACCGCCGTGCAGAGCACCCAGGCGCCCAGCCTGGTGTTCTCCTACCTGCCGGACGACCCGTCGCTCGACGTCGTCGAGGGCCGCGGACCGGAGCGCCCGGGCGAGATCGCCCTCGAGACGGCCACGCTGGCGTCCTCGGGCCTCGAGGTCGGCGACACCACGCAGGTGGTCCTCGGCGGGCAGCTGTCGGACGCGGAGGTCGTGGGCCGGTTCGACATGGGCGCGCCCATGGCCGGCGCGACGCTCGTGGTGGTCGACCCGGGCACGGGCTACGCGCTGTTCGCGCCCGACGGCGACGTCGCGGACATCGCGGTCTACGCCGACGACGGCACCACGCCGGCCGAGCTCGTCGACGCGATCGCCCCGCTCGTCCCCGGCGACCTGCAGGTCGTCACCGGGCAGGAGCTGCGGGACGAGAACAAGGACGCCATCGGCGAGATGCTCGGCTTCATCACCACGTTCCTGCTGGTGTTCGCCGCGATCGCGCTGTTCGTGGGCGCGTTCATCATCTCCAACACCTTCGCGATGTCGGTCCGGCAGCGGATGCGCGAGTTCGCGCTGCTGCGCGCGGTCGGCGCCTCGCCGGCGCAGGTGTTCGCCTCGATCCTCGTCCAGGCGGCGGTCGTCGGCCTGATCGGGTCCGCGGTCGGCATCGCCGGCGGGCTCGGCCTGGTGCAGGGGCTCAAGTCCGTCTTCGAGGCGATGGGCATGGACCTGGCCGGGGACATCCCGGTCGACGGCGCGACGATCGGCGTCTCGCTGGTCGTCGGGACCGTGGTCAGCGTCCTCGCCGCCGCCGTGCCCGCGCGCCGCGCCGCCCTGGTGCCGCCGGTCGAGGCCATGCGCGACGACGTGGCGGTGCCCGAGCGCTCGATCCGGGTGCGCGCGGTGCTCGGGACGCTCCTCACGGGGCTCGGCGTCGCGGCGGTGCTCGCCGCCGTGCTGAACACCGGCGAGGAGTCGCTGGACGCCGTGCTCGGCGCCGGCGCCGCCGCGGTCCTGGTCGGCGTGCTCATGCTGGCGCCGAGCCTCGCGCGGACCGTCGTCGGGGCGCTCGCGTGGCCGTTCGTGCGGCTGCTGCGGCCGGTCGGCCGGCTGGCGCGCGGGAACGTGGTGCGCAACCCGCGCCGCACCGCCAACACCGCGGGTGCGCTGATGATCGGCATGGCGCTGGTCGGCGGCGTGTCCGTGATCGCGACCTCCGCGCAGGCCTCGGTCGCCGGGGTCGTCGAGTCGCAGCTGCACGCCGACGTGGTGCTGCAGTCCGCCACCCGCGACCTCCCGAAGGGCGCGATCGCCGACGTCGACGCGCTGCCCGAGGTCGGCGGCACGGCGGCGTTCGCGTTCGCGCCGCTCGAGGTGTCCTCGGACGGCGACGGGTCCGGGACGCAGATCGTCGCGGGCGTCCGCGACGACCTGTTCGACCGGACGATCGAGGCGACGACGATCGACGGGGACCTCGCGTCGCTCGCGGACGGCGCGGCAGCCGTCCAGGAGGACCCGGCGAAGGAGCAGGGCTGGGCCGTCGGGGACACCCTGCGGATCGCCGGCGCCACGGGACCCCGGGAGGTGACGGTCGGCGCGGTGTTCACGACCAACGTGATCGGCGCCCCGGTGGTCGTCGGCACCGAGGTGCTGGACGCCCTGGTGCCGCCCGAGCAGCAGCTGGTCGACCTGCTGGCGGTCGACGCCGCCTCCGGGGTGGGGGTCGACGAGCTGAAGGACGCCGTCACCGCGGCGGTGGCGCCGTACGTCGTGATCTCGGTGCTGACCCAGGACGAGTTCGTCTCGAACCTCGCCGACCAGGTCAACCAGGTCCTCGTGATCCTGTACGCGCTGCTCGGCCTGTCGGTGGTGATCGCGGTGCTGGGCATCGTGAACACGCTCGCGCTGTCCGTCATCGAGCGCACCCGGGAGATCGGGCTGCTCCGGGCCGTCGGCCTGGGCCGGCTCCAGCTCGCGGGCACCGTGACCGTCGAGTCCGTGCTGACGGCGGTGTTCGGCACCGTCGTCGGCCTGGTGGTCGGGGTGGCGCTCGCCTCCGCCCTGCCGTCGGTGTACGCCGACGACGGCCTGTCCGAGCTGGTGATCCCGTGGGGGAGCCTCGTGGGCATGCTCGGGCTGGCCGTCGTCGTCGGGGTGCTGGCCGCGCTGTGGCCCGGCACCCGGGCGGCCCGGATGCGGGTGCTGGACGCCGTCAGCTACGAGTGAGGACCCACCCGTCCGGGCCGGCGAGGTCGTCGGCCCGGGCGGGACCCCACGAACCGGGCTCGTACGGCTCGGGGTCGGGCCGGTCCGACCCGAGCAGCGGGGCGAACGCCCGCCAGGCCGCCTCGAGCCCGTGCGGCGTCGTGAACAGCGTCCGGTCGCCCACCAGCACGTCGTGCAGCAGGGAGGCGTACGGCGCGAGCGGGTCGCCGGGCTCGACGTCGTCCAGCCCGAGCGAGGCCGTCCCGGTGGCGAGCCGCAGGTCGGGCCCGGGCTGCTTCACGGTCGTCGTGATGTCGATGGCGCCGTCGCCCGCGAGCGACAGGCTGATGCGTCCCGGCCCGGCCGGCTCCCCGAAGAGCTCGTCGGGCGTCTTCAGCACGAGCGTGACCCGCTGCGCCGACACGGCCATGCGCTTGCCGGTCCGCAGCAGGAACGGCACGCCGCGCCAGCGGTCGTTGTCCACCCACAGCCGCGCGGCGACGAACGTGTCCGTCGTCGAGTCGTCGGCGATGCCGTCGATGTCCCGGTAGCCGTCGAACTGGCCCAGGACGACCTCGGCGGGGTCCAGCGGCCGGAAGCAGCCGATCACGGCCTCGCGCGCCGTCGCCAGGTGGTCCGCGTCGAGCGCGGCCGGCGGCTCCATCGCGACCTCGGCCGCGATCTGGAACAGGTGCGTGACCAGCATGTCCAGAGCGGCGCCGGTCTCGTCGTAGAAGTCCGCGCGGTCGGCCACGTCCAGCGTCTCGGGGACGTCGACCTGCACCTGCGCCACGTGCCGGCGGTTCCACACCCCGCCGAACAGCTCGTTGCCGAACCGGAGCACGTGCAGGTTCTGGGTCGCCTCCTTGCCGAGGAAGTGGTCGATCCGGAACACCTGGTCCTCGTCGAGCACCTCGTGCACCAGGGCGTCGAGCTCCTCGAACGACTCCGGGGACGTGCCGTACGGCTTCTCGTAGACCACCCGGACGCCCTCGGCCATGCCGTGGGCGCGCAGGGCGCGCGTCGTCGGGGCGAACGCCGACGGCGGGACCGCCAGGTAGTGCACGACGGTGACGTCGTGGTCGTCGTCGCCCGCCAGCGTGCGCCGGGCGTCGTGGATCGCGTCCACCAGCTCGCCGGGCTCGTCCTCGGTGAACGTCGTCGCGTAGGACACGTGGCCGTCGAGCGCGTCCGCGTGCCCGGGCTCGCCGTGCTCCTCGAGCGAGGACCGGACCAGGTCGGCGAGCTCGTCGTCGCCGATCGGCTTGCGGCCCGTGCCGATGAGCGACCAGCGCTCCGGCAGCAGCCCGCGCGTCGCGAGCTGGGCGAGCCCCGGGTAGACCATGCGCTCCGCGAGGTCGCCACGGGCGCCGTGCAGGACGAACAGGACCGGCGTCTCGACCGGCGTCGTGGGTGCCATGCCGCGGCTCAGAGGGCGGGCGGGTCGGTGCGCTCCGGGTGCCGCACCGGCGGTTCGTGGGCGCCCTCGCGCTTCTGCTTCTCCAGGAAGTCGCGCGCCTTCGCGGTGGCCTGGTCGACCTTGCGGTCGGTGGAGTCCGAGGTGCGCGACTTCACCGCGTCGGCGGCCTTGTCGATCGCGCCCGCGATCTTGTCCTCGTTGCCGGCGACGGCCTTCTTGGCCTTGTCGACGAAGTCCCCGATGCCCATGTCCGCTCCCGTCGTGGCGCAGGTGGATGCCTGCCACGAGTCAACGTCGGGCCCCGGACCCCCGCAACCGGGCGGGGGTCCGGGCGACGTCCCGGGTCAGAGCGCGTAGGCCGCCACGAAGCCCGCGTTGATCGCCTCGCCGACCTTGGCCGGCTTGACGCAGTCGCCCACCGGGACCACGTTCGCGCGGCCGGCGAGCGCCTCCGGCAGCGCGCTGTTCGGGCGGACCCCGAACGCCGACAGGACGGTGTCCGCGTCGACGTGGACCTCCTCGTCGTCCGGGCCGGTGGCGGACAGGCCCTTCTCGTCGACCGCGGTGACGGTGTGGCCGGTGAGGATCCGCACGCCTGCCTCGGCCAGCTGCCGGAGCAGCGTGATCCGGTTGATGACGATCATGTCCTTGGCGATCTCGGACGCCATCTCGACGATCGTCACCTCGTGGCCCGCCTGGGCGAGCTCGAGCGCGGAGTCCGCGCCGGACAGGCCGCCGCCGGCGACGACGACCCGCTGCCCGACCGGGGTGCCGAGGTGGAAGTCGAGCACCTCGACCACGTTCGGGCCGTCGATCCCGGGGATCGACCGCGGCACGATCGGCAGCGAGCCGGTCGCGACGATGATCTGGTCCGCGCCGTCGAGCTCCGGGGAGTCGGCGGTGATCTCGGTGCCGAGGTGCACCGTCACGGGCAGGTCGGCGAGCTGCCGCTCCCACCAGCCGACCATGCCGCGCAGCTCCTTCTTGAACTCCGGCGTCGCGGCGGGCCACAGCACGCCGCCCAGGTTCGTCCCCTTCTCGTACAGGTCGACGCGGTGGCCGCGCAGGGCCGCCACCCGGGCCGCCTCCAGGCCGCCGGGGCCGCCGCCCACGACGACCACGTGCTTCGGCCGGGGCGCGATCGTGAGCACCCGCTCGCGCTCGAAGCCGACCTGCGGGTTGACCGCGCAGCCCAGCGCCTCGGCGAAGAACGCGTGGCCGACGCACATCGCGTTGCACCGGATGCACGGGCGCACGTCGCCACGGCGCCCCTCGCGGAGCTTGTTCGCCCACTCGGGGTCCGCGATCAGGCCGCGGCCGATGCCGGCGAAGTCGGCCTCGCCGGCGGCGATGACGGCCTCGGCGTTCTCCGGGGTCAGGTTGCCCACCGCCATCACCGGGATGGACAGGACCTCCTTCATCGCCTTCGCGGCGGGCGCCATGCACGCGTCGCCGAGGTAGTACGGCGGGAACACGTAGTCCATCGCCTCGTACGAGCCGTCGTCGGCGATGAGCAGGTCCAGGCCCGCGGCCTCGAGCACCACCGCGATCTTCCGCGACTCCTCGACCGTGCGGCCGCCCGGGAACCGGTGGTCGACGGACAGCCGGAACGACACCGGCAGGCCGGGTGCGGCCTCCTTCACGGCCCGGATGATCTCGACGGCGAACCGGCACCGGTTCTCGGTCGAGCCGCCGTAGGAGTCGGTGCGCCGGTTCCACACCGGGCTCATGAACTGGTCGACCAGGTACCCGGTGTGGCCGTGGATGTCGAGGGCGTCGATCCCGGCCTGCGCGGCGCGGGCGGCCGCCTCGGCGTGCCGGCGGACGATCACCCGGATCTCGTCGACCTCGAGCGGCCGGCACAGCACCTCGGGGTGCGCGTAGTGCGGGTTGTCGGACGCCGAGATCGGCAGCCGCTCCGGGTCGACGTTGTTGATGTTCCGCCCGAGGCCGGCCGTGAGCTGGAGCGAGATCCTCCCGCCGACGCGGTGGATCGACTCCGCCAGCGCGGTGAGCCCCGGCAGCGCGGCGTCGGTGTCGACGCGGCACAGGCCCGGGTTGATGACCTCGTAGTCCTGCGACACGGCCGAGATGCCGGTCATCACCAGGCCGGTGCCGCCCTTGGCGCGCTCGGTGTAGTACGCGATCTCGCGCTCGGTGATGAGGCCCTCGTGCGTGCCCATCTCGGTGCCCATGGGGGCGAGGGCGACGCGGTTGGGCAGGTCGAGCGAGCCGATGCGGCCGGGTTGCAGGACGTGGTCGAAGGTGGCGGTCATGTCGGGTCCTCCTGGGGCGGGTGCGGCGCGGCTGGGGGTGGCGCCGGGGTTCCTGACGGATCAGCGAGACCCCTCGATCGTCGGATACCGACCGGGCGGTCGGCAGGGTCGTTCGTCCCGATCCGGGCGGGTTCGTGCCCCTGGTCGCGCGCCACCACCCGGATGCGTCAGCGGGGTGAAGGTCCTGCGCCGGGCCACGTCCGGGGCCCGCGCGGGCGTGGCCGGCCCGTACCCTCGGGGCGTGACCCGCACCCGCAGCCCCCGCCGTCGCGTCGGATGCGTGGTCGGCCTGACCGCCGCCGTGCTCGTCCTCGTCGGCGGGACCCTGCTCGCCGACCGCGTGACCCACTCGATCGCCGAGGACGTCGCCGCCGACGCGGTGCGCTCCCAGCTCGGCGCCACCGACCCGCAGGTCGACGTCGCCGGCTTCCCGTTCCTCACCCAGCTCGCCCGCGGCACGCTCGACGACGTGCACCTCACCGCCACCGGGGCCACGCTGCGCGGGCTCGACGTCACGGACCTCGACGTCGTCGCGACCGGCGTGGCGGTCCGGGAGCCGCGCGGCGCCGAGCACGTGGTCGCGACCGCGACCGTGCCGACCGCCGCGCTCGAGTCCCTGCTCCGCGAGCGCACCGGCTGGGACCTGGCGCTCGCGGTCGACGGCGAGGCCCTGGTGGCCACCGGCGCCGTCGCGGGCGTCCCGGTCGGCGTGATGCTGACCCTGGCGCCCGCGGGCGCCGACGGTCTCGTCGCGACCATCACCAGCGCCTCGCTGGGCGGGTTCTCGATCGACGCCGGGTTGCTGCCCGACGGTCTGGCCTCGCGGATCGCCGAGGTCGACGTGACCGACCAGCTGCCGGCCGGCGCCGAGGTGACCGGCGCCGTGGTCGAGGCCGACGGCCTGCACCTGACCGTCGAGCTCGCCGACGTGACGCTCGACAGCCTGTGAGCGGGTTCCTCGACGCCCTGCGCACGCTGCCCGGGGAGATCTGGGACCGCGCGACCACCGTCCAGCCCGCGCCGGGCCAGGCCGTGCTGCTCGGGACGCTGGCCGCCGCGCTGCTCTGCCTGGCCGTCCCGACGCTCTGGCACGTCTCCCGGCACCTGCTGACGATCGTGCACGAGGCGGCGCACGGGCTGGTCGCGGTGCTGTCCGGACGGCGGCTGTCGGGCATCCGGGTGCACTCGGACACCTCGGGCCTCACGGTGTCCGTCGGCAAGCCGCGCGGCGCCGGGATGGTGGCGACCGCGTTCGCCGGCTACGTCGGGCCCGCGGTGCTCGGCCTCGGGGCGGCGTGGCTGCTCGGCCGGGGGTGCGCCGTCGGGCTGCTGTGGGCGCTGCTCGTCGTGCTGGTGCTCGTGCTGGTGCAGATCCGGAACTGGTACGGCCTGTGGGCGGTGCTCGCGACGGGCGTCGTGCTGGTGGGCGTCTCGTGGTGGGGGACCGGCGGGGTCCAGGTCGCGGTGGCGTACGCGGTGACCTGGTTCCTGCTGCTCGGGGCGCCACGCGCGGTGCTGGAGATGCAGTCCCAGCGCCGGAGGGCGCGCGGCCGCGGGACCTCGGACGCGGACATCCTGGCGCGGCTGACCCGGGTGCCGGGCGGGGTGTGGGTGACGGTGTTCCTGCTGGTCTGCGGCGGGGCGCTCGTGCTGGGCGGCTCGTGGATCCTGGAGCGGCCGCTGCTCTGAGGTGGGAGGCAGACGGGGGTTGCATCTACATCTGCAACCCGCGACACTCGTATCTAGAGACCCCGGAGGTGAGTCGTGGCGACAGCGACGGACGCGCGGCGGCTCGTGACGAGCGCCCGTCAGCGCGAGCAGGCCCGCGAGGTCGCGGCGTTGGCTGCGCGGGGTGAGGGCTGGGCTGTGCTGGACGCCCGAGGTGTCGCGGGTGCCGCACCGACAGAGCTCTCCCGGCTCATCACCGCGGTGGTCGACGCGGTCGCGGCGGGCGGGACCGTGACCGTCGGCGCGCAGCCGGACGAGCTGACGACGACGTCTGCGGCGGAGCTGCTCGGCATCTCCCGGCCGACACTCATGAAGATGGTCGCGGGTGGCGAGATCGCGGCTCACAAGGTCGGGACGCACACGAGACTCCGGACCGCGGACGTCGTGGCGTTCCGCCGGGCGCGGCTCGAGCGGCAGCGGCGCGCGTTCGAGGAGCTGCTCGCGGCCGAGGACGAGTAGGTGGCAGGGCACCGGCTGAGTGCGCGGGCGGGCGCCTAACGTGCGGGCGTGCGCACCCTGCGGGTCCTGGCGGACGCCAACGTCCTGTACTCGCGCACGCTCCGCGACTGGCTGATCCTCGTGCAGCTGCAGAGCGAGACACCGCCGTACCGCACTTACTGGACCGAGGACATCCTCGCGGAGGTCCTCTACCGGCAGCGCCGCGCGCACCCGGAGTGGGACGGGGCACGCACTGCACGTGTCCGGGACAGCATCTGCGGCTCGCTCGAGGGTGGGCGGATCGAGGACTTCACCGTCGACGGATCGTTCCCCGGGGACAGGGACGACCAGCACGTGCACGCGGCCGCGGTCGCCGGCGGCGTGGACATCGTGCTCACCGCCGACGGCGGATTCGCTGCACGGGACGTGCAGGCGATCGCGCCGTACGAGGTGTGCGCGCCCGACGCGTTCTTCCTCGCGATCGACGACCTGGCGCCTCACCTGGTGCGCGCAGCCGCGCGAGCCCAGGAGGCGTACCACCGTGCGCGCGGTGGACGGGCGTGGCTCGCCGACGCGCTTCGGAGGGCCGGCTGTCCGGGTTTCGCCGGCCGGGTGGTGCACCACCTCGCGGCGAATGACTTGGAGCCCGGAGCGAGCCGATGAGTCCCGCGCGCGGGGTCTCGCGTCAGCCCGCCACCGCGCAGCCGTCGAGCTGCCGCCCCATCGCGTCGTGCTCGGCCTGCGTCACCCACAGCCCGTAGGCCGCCTTCACCCGGACCTGCCGGACGACGTACGCGCAGCGGTACCCGGTGCTCGGCGGCAACCAGGTGGCGGCGTCGCCGTCGCCCTTCGCGCCGTTGGCCGGGCCGTCGACCGCGAGCAGGTTGGCCGGGTCGTTGGCGAACTGGCGGCGGGTCTCCGCGTCCCACTGCTGCGCGCCCTTCTGCCACGCGTCGGACAGCGCGACGACGTGGTCGATCTGCACCTCCGCGCTGCGGGGTCCGCGCTCGAACTCGATCACCTCGTCGGTGTACGGGTCCGCGAGCGTGCCGGTGAGCACCACGCACTCGTGCGTCCCCTCCTCGAACGTCACGTCCGTGAGGTCACGCGCGAGCACGTCGTTGCGGGTGTCGCAGCCGTTGCGGTCGACGTCCGCCCACGCGGGGCCGAACTGCTCGCGGTCGTAGCCCGTCTTCGGGGCCCGGCCCTTGACGTCGAGCCCGGCGAGCTCGGAGCGGGCGCGGTCGAGATCGGCGGCGGTGACCGGGAACCGCGCGGACTCGCGGGCGTCCGACCACACCGGGATCCCGGCGCCGAGGGCCACCGCGACGACCAGCACCAGCCATGCCCAGCCCAGGCGCCGGCCGGCGCGGCCCCTCCGGCTCGTCGCCGGCGGGCGGCGTCGGGGCGAGGCGGGGAGGGTGGTGCGGGCGGAGCGGGCGGTGCTGGTCACCGCGGAACGGTCGCACACGGGACCGACACGACACCTCCTCCCGGCCCGGCTCGGCGCGCCGCCCCGGAAGCACGCGGGCGGCCTAGCGTCGGTGCGGGAGGTGGCGCGGTGCGCACGAGGCGTGACCAGGGCGGACGCCCGTGGGCGGGGACCGCGGTTGCGGCCCTTCTCGTCGTGGCGGCGGGGCTCGCGACCGCGGGGTACGGCTCCGGGGCCGTCGCCGACGCGCTGGGGGACGCCCTGTACGCGGCGCTCGTGACGCTGCTCGTCGGGCTCGCCGTGCCCCGGTGGCCGAGGTCGGCCCGGGTCGGCCTCGCGGTCGGGCTGTGCTGGGCGGTCGAGCTGGCGCAGCTCACCGGTGTCCCGGCGGCCGCCGCGGACGCGTGGCCGCCGCTGCGGTACCTGCTCGGCACGACCTTCGTCGCCACCGACCTGCTCTGGTACGCGGTCGGGGTGCTGGTGGCCACGTGGGGCACGGTGCTCGTCTCCCGGGTCGGCGACGCCCGGCGCGCCGCGGTCTCCCGACGCTGACGCGAGGGACCGCCCGACGCCAGGGCGCGTGCCCGCGGCCTGGGGACGACGACGGTTCTGCGGGCTGTGGTCGTCTCGGCGCCGCGGACTCGCGGCGGGTGTCGCACGACGCGAGGCCCGGGCGTCGGAGTGCCGTCGGAGCGGCCTGTTGACCCGGCGGCATCCACTCTGTACCGTTCAGTACACGACGTACCGATCGGTACAACGTCGATCTGAAGGAGCCCGCCATGTCCCGTCCTCCGGTCCCCCCGTTCACCGAGGCCACTGCCGTCCAGAAGGTCCGCGCCGCCGAGGACGCGTGGAACACCCGCGACCCCGAGCGCATCTCCCTGGCGTACAGCGAGGACAGCTGGTGGCGGAACCGCTCCACGTTCGTCCAGGGCCGACCCGCGATCGTCGACTTCCTCGCAGGCAAGTGGGAGCGGGAGCTCGACTACCGGCTCATCAAGGAGCTGTGGGCGTTCACCGGGGACGTCATCGCGGTGCGGTTCGCGTACGAGTACCGCGACGCCGAGGGGCAGTGGTTCCGCGCCTACGGCAACGAGAACTGGCGCTTCGACGAGGATGGGCTCATGACCCACCGCCACGCGAGCATCAACGACGTCGCCATCGACGCGTCGGAGCGGAAGTTCTTCTGGGACGTCTCCGGCCCCCGCCCGGCGGACCACCCGGGGCTGAGCGAGCTCGGGCTCTGATGGCGAAGACCGTCCTCGACCGCGCGGACGCGGTGCTCGCCCTCGCCGGGGTCTTCCGCACGCGCGGCTTCGAGAGCGGCTCGCTGTCGGTCATCCAGCAGGAGACCGGCATCGGCCGCGGCAGCCTCTACCACTTCTTCCCCGAGGGGAAGACCGACATGGCCCGCGCCGTGCTCGACCAGGTGCGCGAGTGGTTCGAGGACCGGGTCTTCGCGCCGCTCCGGTCGGCCGACGACGCGCAGCAGGCGGTCGAGGCCGTGTCGCGGGAGGTCGCCGACTACTTCGTCTCCCGCGAGCGCGTCTGCCTGTTCGCCGCGATGACGCTCGGGGAGGGCCAGGAGACCTTCGCCGAGGAGGTGCGGGCGTACTTCACCGACTGGGTGGACGCGCTGGCCCAGGCGCTGCGCACCGGCGGGCTCGGGCGCGAGGAGGCGGCGGCGCAGGCGCTGGACGCGGTCGCCGCGATCCAGGGCGGGCTGATCCTCGCCCGCGCGTACGGCGACGACGCGACGCTGCTCGGCATCGTCGGCCGCACGGAGCAGCGGCTGCTGGCGGCGCTGGCCTGAGGCGCGCGGCGGTCACCCGCGCGCGGCGTCTGGGGCCGGCCCGTGCCCGGGCGAAGCAGCACGCCCCCGGGGAGGCACGGCGACCGTCCCGTGGTCGGCCCGGCGCGCCCGCGGCATCATGGCGGCGACGCCGTCAGCCCGCGCCGCAGTCCGCCGGGCGACACGAGGAGGGCCGATGCGCGAGGTCGTCGCGAGGACCGCACGTCCTGGGCGCTGGCTGTGGGCCGGAGCAGCCGGGCAGGCTCTCCTCCTGGCGTCCTGGGTGCCACGCCTGGGCGGCGAGGACCATGGCCTCGCCGTGGCTTTCGTGAGCCTCTCCGGACTGCTCATCGTGATGGCGGTGGTCCTCGCGGTCGTCGACCTGCGGGCGGCGCTCGTGCTCACCGACGACGCACTGCTCCTGGAGCGACGGTGGCGACCGCTGCGCGTCCCCCGGGAGGCGGTCCGGGCGGTGGACGGCAACATCCACGGCCGGCCCTCCTGGTCGGAGTCCGTGGTCGTCACCGTGGCCGGTCGGGATCGGCCCATCCGGCTCGGCGGCTTCGACGTGCACGCCCGGGTGCTGATCCCTCGGCTGCAGGAGTGGGCCGGGGTCGGGGACGCGGTGCCCGGGCCCGAGGACGTCGCGCCGCCTCGCTGACGGCCTCGCGCCCGCTCGCGCGCCCCGCCAGACTGACCGCGTGGTGCGTGAGCTCGTCGTCCTCGGGACGGCCTCCCAGGTCCCCACCCGCACGCGCAACCACAACGGCTACCTGCTCCGCTGGGACCGGGACGCGTACCTGTTCGACCCGGGGGAGGGCACGCAGCGCCAGCTCACGCTCGCCGGCGTCGCGCCACCGTCGATCACCCGCATCTGCCTCACCCACGTCCACGGCGACCACAGCTACGGCCTGCCCGGCGTGCTGTCCCGGATGGTGCTGGACCGGGTGGAGCACCCGGTGCACCTGCACTACCCGGCGGAGGGCGAGGCGGTGGTGCGGGCGCTGGTCGGGCTCGCGACGCCGGGGCTCGACCTGCGGCTGCACCCGCACGGGGCGGCGGGCGAGGTCGCGGAGGGGTTGTCGGTGGAGCCGCTGCGGCACCGGGTGCAGACCTTCGGCTACCGGGTGGCGGAGGGCGACGGGCGCACGCTCCTGCCGGACCGGCTCGCGGCGGCGGGGATCACCGGGCCCGCGGTGGGCGAGCTGCAGCGCGAGGGGAGGCTCGGCTCGGTCCGGCTCGCGGACGTCAGCGTGCCGCGGCGCGGCCAGCGGGTGGCGGTCGTCATGGACACGGCCCCGTGCCCGGGCGCCGAGGCGCTCGCGGACGGCACCGACCTGCTGCTGGCGGAGTGCACGTTCGCCGACGAGGACGCGGAGCTCGCCGCGGAGTACCGGCACCCGACCGCGGGGCAGGCGGGGGCGCTCGCGGCGCGGGCCGGCGCGCGCACGCTGGTGCTCAGCCACTTCTCCGGGCGGTACGAGGACCTCGAGCCGCTGGGGGAGCAGGCGCGGGCGACGGCGGGGTCGACCGCCGTGCACGTCGCGCACGACCTGGACCGGTTCGGCCTGCCCCGGCGCCGCGCGACGGCGTGACGCGGGCTCAGTCCCGCCGCGGCGCCACCCCGCGCACGTCGTCCACGGGGAACCGCCGCCGCGCGTCGGCCTGCTTGTCCAGCGTCGCGGCGAGCACGTCGACGCCGAGCACGTCCGCGAGCCGCAGCAGGTAGACCAGGACGTCGGCGATCTCCTCGCCGGCGCGCCGCCGGCGGTCGGGGTGGGCGAAGTGCGCCACCGCGTCGCCGGCGGGCAGCCACTGCACGAGCTCGGCGAGTTCGCCGACCTCCCCGACCAGGGCGAGCACGAGCGACTTCGGGTCGTGGAACTGCTCCCAGTCCCGCTCCTCGCTGAACTCGCGGATGAGCGCGGTCAGCCGGGCGAGGTCGCCGGTCCCGCCCCCGGCGGTGGATGCGTCGGTCACCCCCTGAGCGTGGCACGACCGCGCGTCGGCTCACGCGAGGAGCCAGGTGGGCGAGCGCAGGTAGCGCTCGGCCACCAGGACCGAGCCCGCCGGCTGCTCGGCGCGGAGCGCGCCGGACGGCCCACCGCGCGGGTCCGTCACCGTCCGACCCAGCAGCTGCAGCCGGCGCAGCATCGACAGCGCGCACGCGGTCCGGGCGTCCTGCCGGGTCAGCGGGCGCACGTCCTGGTACCCGGACACCCAGGCCTGCGCGCGGTCGGGCGCCTCGGGCAGGTGCTCGACGTACGACAGCGCCGCGGCCAGGTCGAGGACGAACCAGGAGAACCCGCAGTCGTCGAAGTCGATCAGCGTGACGTCGTCGTCGCCGTCGAGCAGCAGGTTCCCGGGCCGCAGGTCGGCGTGCACGAGTCCCCAGGAGTCGGGGGCGCGCGACGCGTCGCGCAGGGCGTCCAGGGCGGAGTCGCGGGCCCGTCCCAGCAGCGCGAGGTCCGCCGGAGGCAGGCGCGCCTGCTCCCACGCACCCCACCGGCTGCCCGGCCCGACCAGGTCCGCGGGCTCCCACGTGGGCCGGACGAAGTCGCGGGGCCGGTGGAAGCCGAGGGCGTGCTCGTGCAGCAGGGCGGCGGTGGTGCCGACGCGGCGGTGCCACACCTCCGGGGCCGCGGCGCCCGCGTGCGCGCCCGCGAGCGCGTCCTCCAGCGAGGGCCCGGGCACGTACCGCCAGGTCAGGCAGACCCAGTGCCGCTCCTCGTCGTCGGGCACCACGGCGACGTCCCGGCCGTCCACCGGCGGGACCACGACGGGCACCCGGACGGCGCCCGCCTCCCCCAGGGCGGCCATCCACGCCACCTCCGACTCGACCGCCGCGGTGTCCTCCATGTAGGCCGGCGGCGCGACCCGCGTCACCGCGACCGGCCGCCCGTCCACCGACACCCGGAAGGTCGCGTTGTGCGAGAGCGCCAGGAGGTCGACCGTCGTCCGGGGAGGGTCCCAGCCCCACGCCGCGCACACGGCGGCGTGCAGCCACCGGGGGGCGGGGGCGCCGACGGCCAGCCGCCCGAACGGCGGGTCCGGCTCCGCGAGCCCGGTGCTCCCGGGAGAGTCGTCGGTCGTCATGGTCTGCCCCCGGGGTGCTCGCGTCGTCGCCGGGCCGTGCGGCCCGAGCCGAGTGTCGAGGTGCCGGGGCGCGCCGGGACAGGGGCCCGCCCGGGATTTCACGCAGGTGTCACCCGGGACCGGCGGCGGTGACGCCGCGGAAACACCGCCGTCCCCGGGCCGCCTCAGACGCCGACGAGCGCGGCGCTCGCGTCCCAGAGGCGGCGGGCGAGGTCGGGGTCCGCGGCCTGGGGCGGCGGCACCGCGGCCCGGCCCTGCTCGAGGTACCCGCCGGGCTGCCAGTCGACCCCGGGCGTGCCGGCCGCGAGCGCCGCCAGGTAGCCGCCGCCCTGCTCGGGGGTGATCGTCAGCAGCCGGCGCAGGGGCGTGTGGTAGACGAACCGCATCAGGCTGCTCGTCTCCTTCGCGAAGCTGGTGGCCACGATGCCCGGGTGGAACGCGACCGCGGCGAGGCCCTCGGGCCCGTACCGGCGCTGGAGCTCGACGGTGTGCAGGACGTTCGCGAGCTTGGCGTCGCCGTAGGCCCGCTCGGGGCGGTAGCCGCGCTCGTTCCCGAGGTCGTCGAGGTCGATCCGGCCCCAGCGCGCGGCCGCGACGCTCGAGGTGGCGATGACGGACGCGCGGCTCGCCACGAGCGTCGGCAGCAGCAGGTGCGTGAGCAGGAACGGCGCGAGGTGGTTCACCTGGAGGGTGCGCTCGAACCCGTCGGCGGTCACCGCACGCGGCCCCATGATGCCGCCGGCGTTGTTGGCCAGGACGTCGATGCGGGGGTAGGCCCCGCGCAGCTCGGCGCCCAGGCGGCGCACCTGGTCGAGCTCGGCGAAGTCGGCGAGGTGGTGCGGGGCGCCGAGCTCCGCGGCGACGGCGGCGGTGCGCGCCGGGTCGCGGCCGACCAGCACGACGCGCTCGCCCTGGGCCGCCAGCCGGCGAGCGGCGGCGGCGCCGATGCCGTCGCTGGCGCCGGTGATCACGATGGTCCGTCCGGGCACGGGGTCCTCCGGCGTCGGGGTGCCGACCCGGGTCCGGAGCGGTCCGCGACACCCTAGGGTGCTGCCGTGACCCCCGCCTCCCCGGCCGCCCGCCGGCGCGCCCGCACGTCCGCCGTCCGCACCTCCGAGCCGCGCCTGGTGCCGCCGGTGCTGGTCCGGGACCACCGCGTGCGGGTGCCCGTCGACCGCGAGGACCCGTCCCGGTACCCGACGATCGAGGTGTTCGCGCGCGAGCTCGTCGACCCTGCCCGCGACGCCGAGGACCTGCCGCTGCTGCTGTTCCTGCAGGGCGGCCCCGGCGGCATGGGCCCCCGGCCGCTCGGCGGCGGCTGGTGGTCGACGGCCCTGCGCACGCACCGGGTGGTGCTGCTCGACCAGCGCGGCACGGGGCGGTCGTCCCGGGTCGACGGCCGGACGATCGCCCGGTTCGGATCGGGCGACGAGGCGGCCGACTACCTGGCGTGCTTCCGGGCGGACGCGATCGTCGAGGACGCCGAGGCGGTGCGCCGCGCGGTGTACGGCGGGCGGCGGTGGGCGACGCTCGGCCAGTCGTACGGCGGCTTCCTCACGCTGACCTACCTGTCCCGGCACCCCGAGGCGCTGACCGCCTGCTACGTCACCGGCGGCCTGCCGGGCACCGCGGCGACCGCCGAGGACGTCTACGCGCGGACGTTCCCGCGGCAGGCCGCCCGGGTCGCCGCGTTCGCGCGCCGGTACCCGGAGGACGTCCAGCTGCTCGGGGCGCTCGCGGACCGGCTCGCCGCCGGCGACGTGACGCTGCCCGACGGCGACCCGTTCACCGTGCGGCGGCTGCAGACCCTCGGCATGCCGCTCGGCATGAGCACCGGGGTCGACGCGCTGCACTGGCTGCTCGACACCGTCGACCTCGACGCCGACGGTGCGCCCGATGACGCGTTCGCGCTCGCGGTGCAGACCCAGACCGGGTTCGACGCGAACCCGCTGTACGCGGTGCTCCAGGAGGTCATCTACCACCAGGGGGAGCGCGGCGGCGGCTGGGCGGCGCAGGCCGAGCTCGACCGCCGGCCCGACCACGCGCCCGACGCCCGGCCGCTCGCGCTGACCGGGGAGGCGGTGTTCCCGTGGATGTTCGACGACATCCGGGCGCTGCGGCCGTTCCGGGCCGCGGCGGAGGCGCTCGCGGCCCGGACGTCCTGGCCCCCCCTGTACGACGCGGAGCGGCTCGCGGCCAACGAGGTGCCCGTCGCCGCGGTGCAGTACGTGGACGACCCGTACGTGGACCTCGACCTGGCGACGGCGACCGCGGACGCCGTCGGGAACGCGCAGGTCTGGGTGACCAACGAGTACCTGCACGACGGCCTCCGCGCCGCGGGCGACGTGATCCTGCCCCGCCTGGTGGACCTCGCGGCGGGCCGCTGGACGGTCACGCGCCCCTGACCCGCGGGGTGCGCCGGTGCGGCCGCCGAGCGCGGCAGGTCGCGCCGAGCACGGCAGCCGGAGCCACCGCGCTCGGCGCGGACCCCCGCGCTCGGCGGACCTGCCTCAGAGCAGGCGGCGGGAGCCCGGGCGCACGACCCGGAGCCAGCGGTACCCGTACGCGGGGAGCTCGACCTCGACCCGGCCGTCCGGGTCGATCTCGCAGGCCCCGTCCTCCAGCAGGTCGACCAGGCGGACCGGGTCGTCGTCGCCCGCCGCGCTGCGCTCGGTGGCCGTCCCGTCCGCCGGTCCCGCGTCGCCGGGCTCGCGGACCAGGTCCCGCAGCCGCAGCGGCACGGTGACCGCCTCCGGGCCGAGGTTGTGCACCGCGATCATCGACGCGTCCTGCCAGGTCGACCGGTGCGCGAGCACGGCGGCGTGCGGCTGGTCGATGATCTCCGCCCGCTCCGCCCAGCCGAGCTCGGGGCACTCCCGGTAGCGCCGGACCAGCGTCTTGACGAACGACAGCAGGGAGTCCGGGTCCCGGCGCTGGTCGGCGACGTTGACGTGCGCGGGGGCGTACCCGCCCTCGGCCACCGGGCCCGCGAGCCGGCGCGGGGTCGCGGCCGAGAACCCGCCGTTGCGCCCGGACGTCCACTGCATCGGCGTCCGGACCGCGAGCCGGCCGTCGGCGGCGAGGTTCTCGCCCATGCCGATCTCCTCGCCGTAGAACAGCACGGGCGTGCCGGGCAGCGTGAACAGCAGGGAGTAGACCATCCGGATCCGGCGGGGGTCCCCCTCGAGCATCGGCGGCAGCCGGCGGCGCAGCCCGCGGCCGTAGAGCTGCATGTCCTCGTCGGGGCCGAACGCCGCGAACACCTCGGCGCGCTCGTCGTCCGACAGCTTGTCCAGGGTCAGCTCGTCGTGGTTGCGGACGAACGTCGCCCACTGCGCGTCGTGCGGGATGTGCGGGCGGTCGCGCAGCGCCTGCGCGAGCGCGCCGGCGTCCTGCCGGGCCAGCGACAGGTACATCTGCTGCATGGCGACGAAGTCGAACTGGAGGTTGAGCTCGTCGCCCTCCGCGGACCCGTCGCCGTCCTGGTCGCCGAAGAACATCCGCTGCTGCTCGTACGGCAGGTTGACCTCGCCCATGAGGATCGCGTCCCCGGTCCGCCGGCTCAGGAACGACCGCAGCGCCTTGAGGAACTCGTGGGGGTGCTCGATGTCGTCGTGGGGGCTGTTCGCCGCGTCGGCGAGCATGAACGGCACCGCGTCCACCCGGAACCCGGCGAGCCCGAGCTCCGCCCAGTAGCCCACGACCTTGGCGATCGCGTCGCGGACCTGCGGGTTCGCGGTGTTGAGGTCGGGCTGGTGCCGGTAGAACCGGTGCCGGTACCAGGCGCCGGCCTGCTCGTCGTACGTCCAGATCCCCTGCTCCTGGTCGGGGAAGACCACCTCGTCCGCCGTGGGCGGCGGCTCGTCCGTGCGCCAGACGTAGAAGTCGCGGAACGGGTTGTCCGGGCTGCTCCGCGCGGCCTTGAACCACGGGTGCCGGTCGGACGTGTGGTTGACGACCAGGTCCGCGATGACCCGGATGCCGCGGTCCTTCGCGGTCCGGATGAGCTCGACCAGGTCGCCGGCGTCGCCGAGCCGCGGGTCGACGCCGAAGAAGTCGGTGATGTCGTAGCCGTCGTCGCGGTCGGCGGTCGGGTAGAACGGCATCAGCCACAGGCAGGTGACGCCGAGGTCGGCCAGGTGGTCGAGCCGCTGCACCAGGCCCGGCAGGTCGCCGACGCCGTCGTCGTTCCAGTCCATGAACGTCTCGACGTCCAGGCAGTAGACGACGGCGTTCTTCCACCACAGGTCGCCGGTGTCGCGGATCCTCATGCGGCGTCCGTCCCCTCGGTCCCGGCGTCCACGGCCCGCAGCGCCGGGAGCAGGTGCTCGGCCGCGAGGTCGACGAACGCGTCCAGCGACGACGGCGGGTGCGTCACCGTCGGCGCGGCGTCGTCGTGCTTGCCGTGGTCCGGCCGGACGTCGGTCGCCACCTGGTGCAGGTAGACCTCGTCGAAGCCGACCTGGACCAGCTCGACCAGGCGGTCCCGGAGCCGGGCGGGGTCGTGCTCGATCACCACCCCGGTGCTCAGCGTGTCGTCGTCCACGGTGGCGGCCAGCTCGTCGAACGCCTCGGGCGTCGCGATGTCCCACGCGGCCGGCGGCCCGGCGGCGTTGCCCGCCCACTGCTCGCGCGCCAGGCGCCAGGCCTCGTCGGGGTCCGACGCGTACGACACGTGCACCTGGAGCGCGATCGGCCCGCGGCCGCCCGCGTCCCGGTACTCCCCGACGACCCGGCGCATCGTCTCGAGGTCCTGGTTGACCGTCACCAGGCCGTCGGCCCAGTCGGCGTGCGCCCGGGCGGTCTCCGGCGTCACGGCGGGGCCGATCAGCCGGGGCGGCACCTCGGGCAGCGTCCAGAGCTGGGCGCGGTCGACCGTGACGAGCCCGTGGTGCGTGACCTCCTCGCCGGCGAGCAGCGCGCGGATGATCTGCACGCACTCGCGCAGCCGGGCGTCGCGCTCCGGCTTCGGCGGCCACGGGTCGCCGGTGATGTGCTCGTTCATGTTCTCGCCCGAGCCGAGCGCGACCCAGAACCGCCCCGGGTACATCGCGGCGAGGGTGGCGGCCGCCTGGGCGATGATCGCCGGGTGGTAGCGCTGGCCGGGCGCGTTCACGGTGCCGAACGGCAGCCGGGTGGTGGCCAGGGCGGAGCCGAGCCAGGTCCAGGCGAAGCCGGAGTGGCCCTGGTTCGTGCCCCACGGCGCCCAGTGGTCGGAGCACATGGCGGCGTCGAAGCCCGCCTCCTCCGCATGCTGGACCGCCGCGAGGAGGGCGGACGGGTGGACCTGCTCGTGCGAGCTGTGGAAGCCGACGCGGGTGGTCATGCCCCCTGTTCCTACCGGCTGCGGGACCGGTCCGCGCGGCGAACCGGCACGACGCCGCCGGGCGGGACCGCGGTCAGATCGGCTGCCCGACGCCCCAGGCCGAGGCCGCCGCCGCGCGGGTCGGCGTGTCCAGCCGGTCCAGCACCGCGTCGAGCAGCGCCGCCACCGCGGTGCCGGCGTTCACCTCCTGCCCGCCGTGCCGGCAGGTGACGCGCAACCGGGCGCCGTCGACGACCCGGTCGGCGGCGGCGTGCAGCTCGACGTGCAGGAACGGGCCCGACGGCGGGAGGTTCAGCAGGTCCGCGAGCGCCCGCAGCCAGCCGCGGCCGAGCACGGCGCGCGCCGTCGTCGGGGAGGGCGTCGTCACGCGGTAGCGGCTCGCGCGAGTCACGGCGACGAAGGTCGCGAGCGCCTCCTCCGGCGGGACGTCGGCCGTCAGGTCGATGGTCGGACGAGCGCCGTGCCGCAGCGGCCAGGGGCGGACGCGCCGGGTGCTCACCGGGCCTCGCCGCCTCGCGATCGCGCCGTCATGGCCGTCCCCCTCCGACGGTCGCGACGGTAGCGGCCGGGGTCGCAGCGCGGGGGCGCCCTCGTCGGCACCGGGCGAGGTGCAAGGGACGTCACAGCGCCCCGGGCCCTTCGGCCGCGGATCGGTCCGGGGGGACGACGTAGGCTTCTGCGACGTGGCGACCTTCTCCGCCGTGACGCGCGCGCACATCCTCCAGGCCATCGCCGAGCACGACTCCCGCGGGGCCGATGCCTTCCTCGGCGTCTACGGCTTCCCCGCCGGCGGCGGCTTCTTCCTCCACGAGGACCGTCCGTACCCGGCGACGGCGATCCTCGGGGTGGCGCACCGGTTCGCGACCGGTCGGCTCGCCGGCGCCGACGAGTTCCACGGCGGCGAGGAGGCGGCGCAGGCGCTGCTGGCCCGGCGCGGGTTCGACGTGCCGCAGGCCGCTGCCGCCGCGCGTGCCGCCGCCCCGGCGCGGACGCGGTCGGCCGCCCCGAAGACGCCGCGGGCGCCCCGCGCCGCCGCGACCCCGCGGGCGAGGAAGCCGGAGCCGGTCGAGTTCACGAAGACCTGCCCGACGTGCTCGATGGTGCTCCCGGGCACGGGGATCTGCGACTACTGCGACTGAGCCGCTCCTGCGGTTGACCCGCTCCCGCGACGGACGCGCTCCTGCGACCGACTCGCTCTGCAGGTGAGGCGCCGCCTCGGCTGCGTGGCTACCGCGACACCGCCGGCGCCCCGCCCGGCGCGGGCTGCCGGATCGCGTACCCGAGGTCGACGAGCGCCTCGGCCGCGCCCGCCGGGTCGTCCCGGACCGCGGCCCGGAGCTGGACCGCGCGCCACCGGGTCCGCCCCGCGCAGACCGCCGCGCGCCAGCCCGGTCGCGTATCGAGGCCGAACTCGCGGACCAGCATCTCGAGCACGTCCTCGAACGACGGGCGGAACCGGTGCCCGCCGAGCGGGAAGTGCAGCGTCGACACCCGCGGCACCCGGCCCCGGCGGACCGCCGAGGTGCGGGCCCGGCCGCGCAGCCGGTGCCCGGCCGCCATCATCGCGAACACCAGCTCGTCGCGGTGGCTGTGCACGTTGAGGTGCGCCGCCGGGATGTTGTCGTCGGAGCCCGCGTCGTAGTCGTACCGGAACAGCGGCTCCTCGGTGCCCTCGGCGACCGCCGCGATCGTGGACCGGCGGACGGCGAGGAAGCGGCCGGTGTGGTCCCAGCCGCAGTCGAAGGACGCGCGCAGCCGGAGCACGACGACGCCGTCGACGGCCAGCGGGAGCCCGTCGGCCGGCCTCTGCTCGACCAGCAGGCGCGACCGTGGCGTGGCCGTGGGCCGGACGCGGAAGGTCCCGACGTCGTCGCCCGTCACGACCCCGCGCAGGGTGCTGCGCAGGTCCTCGGCGAACCGCTCCGCGACGGTCGCGAGGTCGTCGTCCCCCGCCCCGGGACGCGCCCCGGGCGGCGTGCCACCCTCCGCCTCCCGGTCACTCACCGAGCAACCGGCCCAGCGCGAGGTACTCCTCGTACGCGATGCGCTGCTCGCGGGAGAGCTGCCAGGTCTCGTACCGCTCCTCGATCGTCTCCAGGTCGAGGCCGATGCTCGCGAGCTCCTGCTCCCGCTTCTCGCGCATCTCCTCCTCGGTCATGATGACGAGCTCACCGTAGCTCTTGGGGATGACCTGCATGATCGTTCCTCGGACGCCGACGGACGGTCCCTCGGGGCGGCTGCCGGACCGACGCCGATCACGCTAGCCGCACCGCGCTCTGCGCTGTCCAGCCCCATCTCCACGCGCGCCGGAGCGGCCCGCCGCCGCCCCGCCGACTGCGCTCACCCCCGCGCGGGCACCACCGCGTCGACCGCCTCGAGGATCTTGTCCAGCACCACCGCGCGGTCGAACTGCAGCGCGAACTCCCGCGCCGCGTCGGCCCACCCCTCGCGCTCGGCACCCACGACGCCGAGCGCCCGGTCCAGGGCCGCCGCGATCGCGGCGGGGTCCTCGACCGGCACGATGATCGCCGTGTCGCCCACGGCCTCCGGGATGCCGCCGGTGTCGGTGGTGATGACCGGGCCGCCGCCGGAGAGCATCTTCTCCACGAGCGCGATGCCGAACGTCTCGACGAACTCCGGTCGCGGCTTGCTCGGCAGCACGTACGCGGCGGCGCCGGCCATGAGGTGCGGCTTCTCGTCGTCGGACACGTCGTCGAGGAACAGCACCCGGTCGGCCACCGGCGAGGCGGCCGCGTGCGCGCGCAGCTGCGCCGCCTCGGGCCCGTTGCCCGCGATCACCAGGCGGTGCGTCGTGGGGGCGCCGCTGGCGGCGTAGCCGTCGATCAGGTCGTCCACGCCCTTCGCCGCGGCGAGCCGGGACAGGTAGAGCACGTACCCGTCGCGGTCCAGGCCCCGGGCTCCGAGCACCGCGTCCGTCGCGGCGTCGTCGCGCGCGAGGTACTGCGCGACGTCGACGGCGGGGTAGGAGATCCGGACCCGCTCCCGGCACTGCGCGGCGAACGTCGTGCCGTGCTTCGCGTCGAGCGCCTCCGCCTCGGTGATGATCAGGTCGCGGGTGTACTCGGACACGGCCAGGCAGACGTCGTGCTCCAGGTAGGACGCGAGCACGTGCGCGGCGGCCCCGAACTGGTCGGCTTCGACGCAGGCGCGCACGACGTTGGTGACGTCCGAGCCGACCGCCTCGGCGACCGTGGTGACGTTGACGGGCAGCCCGGTGCGCCGGGCGACGTGCACCGCGTCGGCGACGGCCGTGGCGTGCGGGCTGAGGTACAGCGACAGCGCGACGGTGGGCACCCCGTCCGTGAACAGCTCGACCAGCCGGCCGATCAGCCCGGCCACGTAGCGGCCGTCCGGCACCTTGTAGTCGCCGACCGGGCCGGGACGCTCCACGACCACGCCGTCGCGGTACGGCATGACCCGGTCGAGCGGCTTGAGCGGCAGCCCGGCGGCCTGCAGCCGGTCGATCGGCCAGGTGACGATCCGGACCTCGTCGAACCCGCGGTCCAGCGCCGCCTCGGCGAGGTTGCGCGCCTCCCCGGAGTGGCCGCAGATCACCGGGTCGGCGCGCACGACGATCACCAGGCGGCGGTCGACCCGGCGCGCGGGTGCGGCGTCGGCGGTCGTGCTGAGGGTCGCGTCGGTCACGGCAGGCCTCCGGGAGGGTCGTGCGGAAGGGGGTGGGGAGCGCGGGGTGCGGGCCGTCAGGCGCCGGTGCTGAGGGACGGCGGCCGCCCGGCGGCGGTCCACGGCCCTGGTTCCGGGCCGAGGTCGACCTGCAGCCGCCCGCCGGCGTGCAGCTCGGTGCCGGTCAGCCAGGAGCGGTCGAGGTCGACCCCGTCGAGCCGCACCCGCTGCACGTACTGGGCCGGGCCGTCGGGCTCGGGTTCCACGAACCCGCTGGTCTCGATCGTGAACGGCTTGCCGCCGACGTCGATCCGGGCCTCGCGCCAGGCGGGCGCGTTGACCAGGAACAGGTTCTGGCCGGCGACCGGGAACAGCCCGAGCGTCGCCCAGACGTACCAGGACGACAGCCCGCCGGAGTCGTCGTTGCCGGGCAGGCCGCCGCGGCCGGTGCCGAACTGCTGCTGCGTGACGGCGTGCACCACCTCGGCGGTGCGGTCGGGGCGCCCGGCGTACTGGTACGCCCAGGGGGCCTCCATGTCCGGCTCGTTGTTCAGGCCCTCGAACCGGTGCAGGGCGTAGCCGGCGAGCATCTCGTCCTCCGACGGGGCGAGGCCAGGCTGCTTCACGGGGTCGGCGTCGTAGCCGAAGAACCGGTCCAGCAGCGCCACGAACGCGTCGTCGCCGCCGGCCAGGTCGATCCGCGCCGCCATGTCGTGCAGCAGCCGGAACGAGTAGTTCCACCGGCCGCCCTCGTAGAACGTCGAGTCGCGGAGCAGCCCGGTCGCCGGGTCGAACGCGTTCCGCCACCGGCCGGCGAGCGGGGCGAACTGGTCGAGGAGCGTCCGGTCGCCGACCTGCCGGGCGATCACCGCCGTGCAGAAGTAGCCGAACGCGAGGTCCAGCGTGTGGCTGATCGGGTGCGTGCGGCCGTGCAGCAGGAACTCCTCGCCGTACGTCCGGCGCAGGTCGTTGTGCAGGTGCACGAGCGCCCAGTCCCAGTCGAACGGCAGACCCAGCGCGCACAGGTCGGCCAGGAACGTGTGCGCGAGCGCGCTGCCCTGCCGGGAGAACCGGTCCGCGCCGCGCGCCATGCGGTAGCCGATGGGGAAGTTCCCCTCCTCCTCGGCGATGTGCAGGATCGCGGTCGCGAGCTCGACGGCCTTGTCCGGGACCAGCGCCGTGAGCAGCGGGAGCTGCGTGCGGTAGATGTCCCACATCGTCGCGATGTCGTACGCGAACGGGGTGTCCGTCGGCCAGAACGGGCTCTCGTCCGGCGCCAGGCACGGCTTGATCAGCGAGTGGTACAGCGCCGTGGACAGCACGGTCTGCTTGGCCGGGTCCGGGGTGTCGACCTGCACCTTGCCGAGCTGCCGGCGCCACTCGTGCGCGGTGCGGGCGCGGCGCTCCGCGAACGACGACGGCCCCGGCCCGCACTCGCGCACGAGGTTGGCGCGCGCCTGCTCGACGCCGCGCAGCGAGAAGCCGAACCGCAGCTCGACGACCTGGCCCGGCTCGGTCGGCCCGGCCCACATCAGGCCGAACGGCCGCAGGGTCGTCGGACGGATCCGGTCGAAGTCGAGCCGGGTGCCGCCCGGCATGAGGCGGCGGTCGTACCAGAGCAGCTGCCGCCAGTGCGGGGTGTCGCACTCGACGTGCACCGCGAGCGGAGCGCCCTCGACGGTGATCTCGCCCTGCGCGACGCCCGGCTCGACGGACTCCAGGTGCGCCCGCAGCGGCACGGTCCGGCCGTACGGGATGTCGAGGCCGCCGAGGCTGAGGTCGATGACCAGCCGGGCGTCCCGGTGCGCGGGGAACGTGTACCGGTGCACCGCGGACTTCGGGCCGACGGTGATCTCGCACCGGATGCCGGAGTCGAGGGTCGCGGCGTAGTAGCCGGGCTCCGCGCGCTCGTCCGACACCTCCCAGAGCTGCCCGAGGTCGTCGAGCGGCTGCAGCATCGGCGTGACGCGGACGTAGTTGTAGTACTTGCGGATCGCGCCGGTGCCGGACTGCTGGAAGTGCGTGAAGCCGGAGGCCCGCTGGCTCGCGTGCAGGGCGGGCGGGAGCCCCTCGGTCGAGAGATCGTACCGGCCGTACCCCGTGGGGTAGGCGCCCGAGTACGCGCACGCGCTGACCATGCCGAGCGGGTACGTCGCGCCGGGGTGCGTGTTGCCCACCTGCGGCTTCGGCCACCACCAGGTGGCGGCGAGCCCGGACTGCGGGGGGAGCGACGTGGCCTCGGTGCCGATGAACGGGTCGACGTGCTCGAACACCTCGCGTCACCTCCCGTCGGGTCCGGCCGTCCGGGCGCGTCCGCGCGACCGGTGGAGGGGAACGTACGCGCCGAAGGTGTCCGGACGGTTACGGCGCGCCAGCAGGTCGGCCGCTGGTCCGAACGGGGGACCGGGGTCGTCCCGGGTCATCACCCGGCCCCGAGCGGCCGAGAGGGAGAGCATGACCGAGGCGCAGCCGCTTCCGCCCGCCGGGTGGTACCCCGACGGGGTGACGCCCGCGGTGCTCCGCTGGTTCGACGGCGCGGCCTGGACCGAGCACACCGCGCCGGACCCGGCGGCGCAGGTCGCGGCGCCCCAGCCGGCCCCGGTCCCGGCTCCTGCGCCGACCCTCACGCCGCTGCCCGGCGGACCGATCCCGGACGCCCCCACGCACCGGCCGCCGGGCGCGCACGCCGCCCGTGCAGCCGGAGCCCCGGCGCACGCCCGGCACCGCACGGCCCACGCCCCGACCGCCGGTGCGGGCGCCGCCCAGCCCGTCCGCGCGCTCGCGGGCGCGACCGCGGGGGCGTACGGGGCCACGCCGTACGCCGCCGGCCCCGCGTACGCCACGGCCGCGCCCGCCGGCCCCTGGTACCCCGAGCCCGCCCGCGTCGGCGCCGGCCCTCGGGACGCCGTGCACTGGCTGCTCCCGACGGGCCGGTCCTGGCAGTCGATCGTCGCCGGCTACGTGGGCCTGTTCGCGCTGCTGATCTGGCCGCTCGGCCCGTTCGCGGTCTGGTTCGGGCTGTGGGGGCTCCGCAGGGCGCGGACCGGCGGACACGGGCGCGGGCGCGCGGTGTTCGCCGTCGTCGTCGGCGCGGCCGCCACGGCGCTGCTCGCCTACCTGCTCGCCTCGGGTGCCCTGACCACCTGAAGCGCGGGCGCGCCGACGCCCGCCCGGGCCACCGTGAGGGTGACCCGGGCGGGCGTCCGTGCGTCCGCGCCGGCGTCGGGGCCGGCGGTCAGGGCCGGGTACGGGTCAGTGCCGCGCGCCCAGGCCGGTCAGCTCGCCCCAGGCCCAGCCGGCCAGGTCGCCCTGGACCGGGCCGGTGGCCAGCGACGGGTCGACCGTGTCGGCCGCCGAGGACCAGGTGCTGGTGCTCGTTGTGCCCTCGCCGGTCGTGAGCGTGTCGGTGTCCTTCGTCGCGGACTCCGACTGCAGCGTGCCTGCGGCCCACGCGCCGTCGAACCACAGCGGCGCGGTCAGGTCGAGCATCCCGTCGGCGGTGCCGAGGACGGTGCCGGCCTCGTCATCCGCACCCCAGCGGGTGGCGGAGTCCCCCGTGGCGGCCAGCTCGGGGAGCAGGGCCAGCTCGCCGAGGCCGAGCGCGCCGCCGGAGCGGGTGGCGTCGGCACGCTCGGAGGTGGACTCGCGGGTGACGTCGTCCGTGCGGACGCCCTCGGTGGCCGAGGACCACGAGGTGCGCTCGTCGGTCAGCCACGCGTCGGCGCCGCCGAACATGATCGGCGTCGCGACGCTCAGGTCGCCGGAAGTCGCCGAGGCGCCCTCCGCGGCGTCGTCACGGGCGCCGAGCGCCTGCGCGGTGCTGCCCTGCAGCCAGGCCGCAGGGTCGGCGGTGAGCCCGCCGGTGGTCAGGCCGAGCGAGGTCGCCGACTCGTCGGCGGTCTCGGTCCGGGTCCAGGCGGCGTCGCCGTCGCCGTCGGTGCGCATCGTCCAGGCCTCGTCGGCGCTGCTGCGCTCGTCCGTGATCCCGGCGGTGAGCCCGCCGAGGTTGACCGGGCTGGACAGGTCGACGTCGCCGGTCCCGCCGGAGGTGCCGGCCGCCGCGTCGTCGCGCGCGTCGGAGGCCGAGCCTGCCGACCAGGCCGAGCCGTCGAGCACGGCGACCGGGTCGAGCATCGTCTCGCCCAGGCCGAGCACGCCGGACGTGGTCGAGCTGCCGGTGCTCGTCGCGCCCTCGGTGACCGAGGCGCCCTGGTCGTCGGTGACGGTCGACCCGTGCGCCGACGCGTCCTGCGAGGTGGTGGAGCCCGTGAGGGCGACGCCGCCGACCGAGACCGGGGCGACGGCCTCCGCGACGCCCTCGGTGCTGGTGGTGCCGGCGGCCGCGTCGTCGCCCGAGGACTGCTGCGACGCCGTGGCGCCCGACATCATCGCGGCCGGGTCGACCGTGATCTCGCCGACGTCGATCCCGAGGTCGGAGGACGTCTGCGAGGCGTCCTGCCGGGTCTCGGTCGCGGTGCCCTCATCGGTGGTCGTGGTGGTGCTCGAGCCGGAGGACTGCGCCGACTCGGTGGCGAGGCCGAGGCTCAGGCCGCCCAGGCTGATCGGCGCCGACACGGCCGCCTCGCCCGAGCCCTGGCTCAGACCGAACGAGTCGGTCGCCGAGCCGTCGTCGGCGAGCGAGACGCCCGCCCCGACGAGGAGCAGCCCGCCGGTGACCCCGGCGACCCCGAGGCTGCGCTTGATGAGGATCGAAGACATGTGAGGTGGTTCCTTCCGTCGCGCGCCGGTGGAGGCGCGCTGCTGATCGGGTGTCCGTCGGTCCGCCCGGACCGGCGCGGTGCACCGGGAGGCGGTGGCGGCCGGTGCGACCCCGGAGGGGGTCGGCGGCTGCCGGGACGCGATCAGTCGGGGCGGGAGCCCGGACGGTCGGCGAGGGCCGCGGGGACGACGTCGTCCTGCGCGGCGCGGGAGCCCAGCTCGACGAGAGCGGGGAGCAGGTGGGCCGAGGGCGCGGTGGCGGCGTCGGCGGTGCCCGCGGCCGTGCCGGCGCCGCGCGCGCCGGTCGAGCCGGACGGGGCGGGGGCCGGGCCTGCGAGGCGGGGACACCCAGGGCCGGGGCGCCGGGGTCGGCGGCGGGCAGGGGGACTGCGTGGGCGGCGGGGGCCGTCGCGCCGCC
>NZ_JAGXJG010000512.1:0-239 GCF_019091725.1 Cellulomonas sp. GbtcB1
CGAAGCGGTTCTTCGGCGCCGCGCGCAACATCGAGCACGGCGGCTCGCTCACGATCCTCGCCTCGGCGCTGGTCGTGACCGGGTCCAAGATGGACGAGGTCATCTTCGAGGAGTTCAAGGGCACCGGGAACATGGGGCTCCGGCTCTCCCGGTCGCTCGCGGACAAGCGGATCTTCCCGGCGGTGGGCGTCCACGCGTCCGGGGCCCGCTGCGTGGGGGACCTCCTCGCCCCGGACGCG
>NZ_JAGXJG010000513.1:0-239 GCF_019091725.1 Cellulomonas sp. GbtcB1
CCTGATCACCCCCGGGCGCGGGCGCGGGGTGGCAGCATCCGGTGCATGCTGGACCGCCTCGCGCTCGTGCCCGGCAGCGCGCCCGAGCACGGCGCGTTCTTCTGGGAGCCGTCCGTGGACGGGGTGCCCGTCCGCCGGCTGCTCCACCTGGGCGTCCGCGGGCTCGGTCCCGTCGCGGAGAACGTGCCGGTCTTCGTGCACAGCTGGCCCTTCCCGTGGGTCGGTGACGTGCTCGCGCT
>NZ_JAGXJG010000514.1:0-239 GCF_019091725.1 Cellulomonas sp. GbtcB1
CGGCCCGTGTCCTGCGGTCCATCGGTCGGTCGCACGGGTTCCTGTGGCGTCAGGCGTATCTCGGTGGTATCGAGGGGGTGAAAAACCACACATGTGGTCGACATCACGGGCGAATCGGACGTCCCCCGGTGGCTGGAACGGCCGCTCCGTGCCATGACGCCCACTCGCGGGAGCACTGGTCAGCCCGCCAGCCACACCGCCCGCCGCGCCGCCTGGGCAGCGGGGTCCGGCACCGGCGC
>NZ_JAGXJG010000515.1:0-239 GCF_019091725.1 Cellulomonas sp. GbtcB1
CCGAGCGCGAGGCCGACGCCCGGTTCGCGCGGGTGCTCGAGACGATGCAGACCGCGTTCTTCCTGCTCGACGTCGCGTGGCGGTTCTCGTACGTGAACTCGGTGGCGGAGCGCGTGCTGGGCCGCACCCGGGGTGAGCTCCTCGGCGGGGTGGTCTGGGACCTGTTCCCCCTGTCGGTCGGCTCGGCGTTCGAGGAGCACCACCGCGGCGCGGTCGAGTCCGGGGCCGCGCGGTCGATC
>NZ_JAGXJG010000516.1:0-239 GCF_019091725.1 Cellulomonas sp. GbtcB1
GCGGGGTGCGCGCGCCCGCCGCGGAGGGCATCGCCTACGTGAAGGGAGCACGCCACGACCGCCGCCGCCCGGGCAGGGCGGCGGGGGTCGTGCTTCACGGGCACACTCGGGAGCGTCCGAGCAGGTGCCGTGAGACGCCCCGGTCGCCCTGGGAGAACAGGAGACCGGCTGTGCCGGAGATCGACTGGGACGCCCTGCGTTCCGCCGCCACCGAGGTGATGCACCGCGCGTACGTCCCG
>NZ_JAGXJG010000517.1:0-239 GCF_019091725.1 Cellulomonas sp. GbtcB1
CCGTCGCGGACGCCCGGACCGAGTCGGCGGCCGAGCGGCTGCGCGCGGCGCCCGGCGTGATCACGACGACGGTGACCCCGCCGCTCGACCCCACGCCGATGGTGTCGCCGGGGCTGGCGACGGCGCTGTACGGCGGGGGGCACACGCAGGACGGGTTCGTCGCCGGGACGGTGGTCGGCGACGCGTCCGCCCCGGTGCGCGTCGGCGGGATCGCCCCCGCCGCCGGCGAGCAGGACTGG
>NZ_JAGXJG010000518.1:0-239 GCF_019091725.1 Cellulomonas sp. GbtcB1
GATGCCGCTCGCCGCGCCGGGGATGAAGACGGTGTTACCGGTGATTCGCATGCCCCGAGTCTTCCGCGCCCCGCGCGGCCCCGCAAGAGAGCGGTTGTCGGGGGACCGCCGATCCCTGGCTGCGCACCGGCGCCCCGCCGATACTGCTCGGGTGGATCGCGTCGCGCTGGCCGACTTCCTGCTCCGGCACCGGGAGGCGCTGCGCCCGGACCGCGTCGTGCTGCCCCCGGGCGCGCGGC
>NZ_JAGXJG010000519.1:0-239 GCF_019091725.1 Cellulomonas sp. GbtcB1
GCGGCTGGGTCGCCCGCGGGGAGGTCTGGCGGGCGGAGCCGGCCGACGACTACAACGCGAGCGACGCCGGCATCGTCGAGGACGCCGACGGCACGCCCTGGATGCTGTTCGGGGCGTACTGGTCGGGGATCCAGGTGGTCGAGCTGGCCTGGCCGGACCGGCTGGCGGCGGCGGGGGCGTCGCCCGTGGGGCTAGCGAGCCGGCTGGCGGCGCCGCACGCGATCGAGGCCCCGTACGTC
>NZ_JAGXJG010000520.1:0-239 GCF_019091725.1 Cellulomonas sp. GbtcB1
GGGCGCGGGCCGCGGCGCGCCGACGGTGCTGCCGGGGCGCGGGACCAGGCCGGTCGCGGACAGCAGCGCGTAGCAGGGGGAGTCCTCGACCTCGAGCGACAGCGCGGGGGCGGCGGACCGGCCGGCCCGCGGCGCGGGCGCGCCCTCGGCGGCGGGGGCGTCGCCGCCCGCGGACTCCAGCAGGATCGTGCGGCGCGGGGTGCCGGCGGTCGGCGCGACCTCCGCGATTTCGCTCTTGG
>NZ_JAGXJG010000521.1:0-239 GCF_019091725.1 Cellulomonas sp. GbtcB1
CCCGAACGCGCACCCCGCGATGCCGACCAGGTTCGCCGGCAGCGTGACGTCGTCCCGCATGGTCTGCCACACGGCGTCGCCGTTCAGCCCCACCACCACGGACACCGGCTGCCGCTGCAGCTCCGTCCCGGGGCTCACGCCGAGGAACCCGAGCGGGCGCGTCACCGGGTCGCCGTCGTCGACGAGGACGGCCAGCCCGGCGTCGTCCGTCACCGGCCGCTCGGCGACCACCGGGGTCA
>NZ_JAGXJG010000053.1:0-30728 GCF_019091725.1 Cellulomonas sp. GbtcB1
GCCGGTGCCGGTGCCCTCGGCGGCCCGCTGCGCGGCGTCGGCGGCGGTCCGCAGGGCGGCGAGGGCGGGGTCGCCGGCGTGCGGGGACGCGTCGGCCACGGTGCGCGCCGCGGTCACGACGGCGCCCGCGCCCCGCACCGCGTCCGCCACGAGCGCGTCGTACCGGGCGGTCGCCTGCGCGGCGCGGGCGTCGGCGAAGAACGCCTCGTCCGCGAGCTGAGCCGCGTACTCGACCGCCACGCGCTCCCGGGCGTGCGCCCAGGCCGTGGCACGGGCGTCGGCGCGCAGCTGCACGACCACGCCGGCGGCGACCCCGCCGACCAGGGCGAGGCAGAGCGCGGTGACGGCGACCGCGCGGCCGCGGCCGGTGCGGGGGCGGGCACGGCGGGGCGTCCGGGTCGCGGGGCGTCCGGGCGCGCCGAGCGCGAAGGGCGCACGGGCGGCAGGGATCTCGGCGGGAGGGGCGTCGAGGACGGGGACCGCCGGAGCGGGCGGGGCGTCGAGGACGGCGGTCGCAGCCGTCGCAGACGGCGCGTCGGGCAGGCCGACCGCGGGCGCCGTCGGGGCGTCGAGCACCGCGGTCGCCGCGCGCGCAGTCGCGTCCGCGGTCGCCGCCGCGCGCGTGCGCTGCGTCGGGATCGTCCCGGGTGCGGCCTCACGACGCGGCGGGTCCTCGTCGCGCGGGCGCGGCTCCGTGGCGGGGCGGGCCGGCGGCGTCGTCGTGGTGCTCGGCGTCGTGGGGTCCGGGCGTCTGCCGGTCACCGGCATGACTGGTCCTTCCTCGGTGCGGTCGCTGGGCCCCCTGTCCCCGCTCCCATCGACCTGCCGCGGAAAGCGCTGAACGCCCGACCTGGGCGTTCACCCCCGCCTCGTCGTGAACCCGCAGGTCAGCCGATCCGGGTCGCTCGCACGGGTGAACCGGCCACCCGGGTGGCGGTCACCCGCCTGCCGCCACGCTCATCCGCGCCTGGGCCCGTCCGCGACGGTCGCGGCTCCGAAGCCGGGCCCTCGCCGGCCCCGCGACGCGGCCCCGCGACGCGGCCCCGCGACGCGGCTCCGCGACCCGGGCCGGCGCGTGCCCGCCGAGGTGCTCCCCGTGCGCGAGGATGGGCCCGTGACCCCCACCCGTCCCGGCGACCTCGACCCCATCGACGAGGCGATCCTCCGCGAGCTGGCCGTCGACGCCCGGGCGTCGTACGCCGACATCGGGCACGTGGTCGCGCTGTCCGCGCCCGCGGTGAAGCGCCGCGTCGACCGGCTGCGCGAGCGCGGCGTGGTGCGCGGGTTCACGGTGCTGCTCGACCCGGCCGCGCTCGGCTGGGAGACGGAGGCGTTCATCGAGCTGTTCTGCCACGGCTCGACCAGCCCCGCGACGATGCGGGCGGGCGTCGAGCGCTACCCCGAGGTCGTCGCGGCGAGCACCGTCACCGGCGACGTCGACCTCGTGGTCCAGGTGCGCGCGCGGGACATGCGGCACCTGGAGCAGGTGGTCGAGCGCCTCGCGGCCGAGCCGTTCGTCGCGCGGACGCGGTCGACCATCGTCCTGTCGGCGCTCGTCCGCCGCCCGGACGTCCCCCCGCCCCCGGCCTGACCCGGCCTGGGCGCCCGACGGCAGCCGACCCCGCGCGCGACCGGCCCCACGCCTCAGCCCGCGGCCTGCTCCGCCGAGCCGCCGCCCGCCGCGGCCAGCCGCTCCTGGCACCGGTTGGTCACGACCATCACCGGGCACGCGGCGTGGTGCAGCACCGCCTGGCTGGTGGACCCGAGCAGCAGCCCGGCGAACCCGCCGCGGCCGCGCGACCCGACGACGATGAGGTCGGTGGCCGTGGAGAACTCGGTCAGCAGCTCGGCGCCGGTGCCGTCGAGGACGACCCGCTTGACGGTCGTCCCGGGCCGGTCGGCCAGCGCGCGGTCCACGACGACGTTCAGCCCCTCGGTGACGTCGGCCAGCACCTGGGTCTGGTCGATCGTCGCCGGCAGCCACGCCATGACCCCGGAGCCGCTGCCGACGGGCACGCCGGCGACCGCGGTGAGCTCGGCGCCCCACGCCTCGGCCTCGTCGATCGCGTGCCGCAGGGCGAGGTCGGCCTGCGGGCTGCCGTCGACGCCGACGATCATCCGGCGCACCGGCCGCACGACCGGGGTCGACTCGTCGGCCGGGACGACCCCGCCGCGGCGCTGGTCCCGCAGCGGGACCACCACGGTCGGGCAGTAGGCGTGCGCGGGCAGCGTGGACGACACGGTGCCGAGCAGCCGGTCCGCGAACCCGCCCTTGCCCCGGGTGCCGACGACGGCGAGCGACGCGTCCCGGGACATCTCGACGAGCACGGCCGCCGCGTCGCCGGTCGCGACGGTCGTGACCACCTCGAGCCCCGGCGCCTCCGCGCGCTGCCGCGCCTCGGACAGCACGGCGCGCGCGCCCTGCTGGATGGCGGTGTCGTCCAGGGCGGCGTACCCGCCGTCCAGCGACGCCGCCGTGAACGACGGCAGCGTGTAAGAGCACACGACGTGCAGCGTCCGGCCCCGCGTCCGGGCCTCCGCCGCGGCCCAGTCCAGGGCGTGCATGCTCGCCGCCGACCCGTCCACGCCGACCAGGATCTCCGCGTCCCGCTTCATCGCCACGACCTCCTCCGGTGCACATCCCAGTGTGCCCCCGATCATGCCTGTTCCGCACTCGCCGTGGGGTCCGGCGTGGCGTGGACTTGACGGAGGCTTGGGGCGAGGGGGCGGGCGGCGAGGCGCGTCAGGCGGCCAGGTAGGGCGACCAGGCCGGCTCGTCGACCGCCGCCCCGTGCAGGAACGCCGTCGCGCCCCGGGGGGCGGACGGCGTCCAGGCGAGCTCCCAGCCGATCTCATGCAGCAGGTGGTCGGCCTTGCGGTGGTTGCACCGGCGGCAGGCCGCGACGACGTTGCCCCACTCGTGCCGCCCGCCGCGGGAGCGCGGGTGCACGTGGTCGACCGTGTCGGCGTGCGCACCGCAGTACGCGCACCGGTGGTCGTCGCGCTGCAGCACCGTCCGGCGGGTCGGCGGCAGGGGGCGGCGCATCGGCACGTGCACGTACCGGGTCAGCGACAGGACGACCGGCAGGGGCACCGCGACGTGCTCGGAGTGCAGCACGCGGCCGTCGGACTCGAGCACGGTGGCCTTGCCGGACATCACGAGCGTCACGGCGCGGGGCAGGCCGACGACGCACAGGGGCTCGAGGCTGGCGTTCAGGAGCAGCGTCCTGGGTGGGGCGGGCAGCAGCAGCACGGCGTCACTCCTGGGTCCTCGGGGACCCGCCTGGCTGGCGGGCCCGCTGGGGGAGGCAAGCAAGAGCAGGGTACGCGCACCTGGCCGGAGTGACCCCATCGTTTGTGCCGCACGTCACGTCACGGGCCGTCGGGCGCGGGCTCCCGGCCCCCGGGGACGACGCGACCCCCACGGCCGCTCGGGCCGTGGGGGTCGGGTCGGGAGATGCTGCGGAGCGTGTCAGCCGATGCGGATGAACGTCGGGTTGCTCTGCCAGATGCTGCGGAACTGGATCGTCTTGCCCGGGCGGGGCGAGTCGATCTGCTGGTCGCCGCCGGCGTAGATCGAGATGTGGCCGGGGCTCCAGATCAGGTCGCCGGGCTGGGCCTCGGACGCGGAGATCACGGTGCCGGCCGCCTTGATCGCGGACGACGTGCGCGGCAGGGAGATGCCGAGCTGCGCGTAGACGTAGGACACGAAGCCCGAGCAGTCGAAGCCGGCCGGGGTGGTGCCGCCGGAGACGTACGGGACGCCCACGTAGCGGGCGGCGACCTCGAGCACGGCGTTGCCGGCGACCGACTGCGGGACCGCGGCGGCGGCGACCTCGGCCGTCGCGGTGGCGGTCTCGGCGGTGGCGGCGCGCTGCGCGGAGCGGGAGGTGGTGGTGGTGCGCACCGGCTCCGGCTCGGGCTCGGGCTCCGGGACGACGGCCGTGACGGCCGGGGTCTCGAACGACCACGCGGCGTCCGCGGGGGCCGTGACGACCGGCGCGGTCTCGAGGACCGTCTTCGCCGAGGCCGTCAGGGCGGCGGTGTCGACCGACGGCAGCGCGGCCTGGTCGCCGGAGGCGGTCGCGGCGTTGGCGGCCGGGACGGCGACCGCGGAGACCATGAGCCCCGTGGTGGCCGCGACGACGGCGGTGCGGCGACCGGCCAGGGCGAGGGTGCCCGTGGCGGCGGTGGCGAGATCGGTCAGGGGGGTGACGGGGCGACGCGCGGAACGGTGTCGAGCGCGCACAGCACTAGCGGTCACGTACAGCCTCTCCTGGCGCCTACGAGGTGAGCTGTCGGGTTCGGGTCGGAGATACCCGGCCGCGATCCGCTCCCGGTCACCCGGTCGCGTCACGCGGCTTCACCCCAAGGACACCGTCTCCGGTGCCCGCATGTGGTTCCCCCGCCCCTGCCGGCGAAGTGTGTACGGAACCTCGGGCGGCGGCAGGGCTCGGCGTACCGTCCAAGGGCTCGAGCGGAGGAGGGTTCCGACGAGCAGGACCGAAGGTACCCGACCCCCGAGCCGATTGTCACGTTCCGGTCACGGACTGTTTCCCGGCCCCGGGAGAACGCTCACATCGCCCAGCAGGTCACCGACGCGCGAGGGCCCCGCGGGTGGCGTGCGCCACAGCCCGCGGGGCCCTCTCCGGACGTCGGTCAGGAGGTGCGGAGGAAGACGTGCCGCGCGACCTCCTGCGGCAGGTCCAGCACGGTCTCCGCGCCCGGGGCGCCGACCGTCACGGTGTTGCCGTTCTTCTCCACCGCGATCTCGTTCCCAGGCCGGACGCCGGCCTGGGACAGCCGCGCGAGCAGCTCGACGTCGGTCTGGATCGGCTCGCCCAGCCGCGCCACGACGCCCTTGGTCGCGCCGCCGGCCTCGACCGCCACCGTGACCACCGGGGTCACGCCGTCGAGGAAGCCGACCGGGGTGCGCTCCTCGCCGATCTCGTCGAGCCCGGGGATCGGGTTGCCGTACGGGTCGAAGTGCGGGTGGTCGAGCAGCCCGGCCAGGCGCCGCTCGACGCGCTCGCTCATGACGTGCTCCCAGCGGCACGCCTCCTCGTGCACGTACTCCCAGTCGAGCCCGATGACGTCGGTCAGCAGGCGCTCGGCCAGGCGGTGCTTGCGCATCACGCGCATGGCCTTGCTCTGGCCGGTCTCGGTCAGCTCGAGGTGCCGGTCGCCGGACACGACCAGGAGCCCGTCGCGCTCCATCCGGGCGACGGTCTGCGACACCGTGGGGCCGCTGTGCCCGAGGCGCTCGGCGATGCGGGCGCGCAGCGGGGTGATGCCCTCCTCGGTGAGCTCGTAGATCGTCTTCAGATACATCTCGGTCGTGTCGATCAGGTCACTCACGCCGGTGCCCTCCTGTCGTGCGCGGACGTCCGTCCACAGGCTAGTCGGCTCCGGCCCCGCGCGGACGCGCCTGGGTATCGTGCGGCTCGTGACCGCGACCACGCCGCCCGCCGTGACCATCCCGGACCACCTGCTGCCCGCCGACGGTCGGTTCGGCTCCGGCCCCGCGAAGGTGCGCGACGCGCAGGTGCGCGCGCTGGCCGCCGCCGGGCGCACCCTGCTCGGCACGTCGCACCGCCAGCCGCCGGTGAAGCACCTCGTCGGCCGGGTGCGCGCCGGGCTCGGCGAGCTGTTCTCGCTGCCGGACGGCTACGAGGTCGCGCTCGGCAACGGCGGGTCGACGGCCTTCTGGGACCTCGCGACGCTCTGCCTGGTCGAGAGCCGGTCCGCGCACGCGGTGTTCGGGGAGTTCGGCTCGAAGTTCGCCGCCGCCGCGGCGCGGGCGCCGTTCCTCGACGAGCCGGTGCTGACGTCGGTCGCCCCCGGGACGTCGGCGGTCCCGGCCCTCGCCGACGGCGTGGACGCGTACGCCTGGCCGCACAACGAGACGTCGACCGGCGCCGTGGCCCCGGTCCGCCGGGTGCCGGGCTCGGCCGACCAGGGCGCCCTGGTGCTCGTCGACGCCACCTCGGGCGCCGGCGGGCTCGCCGTGGACGTGTCGCAGACGGACGCGTACTACTTCGCGCCGCAGAAGTCGTTCGCCTCCGACGGCGGCCTGTGGCTCGCGGTGCTGTCCCCCGCCGCGGTCGAGCGCGCCGCCCGCGTCGAGTCCTCGGGCCGCTGGGTGCCGGAGTTCCTGTCGCTCACGACGGCGGTGCAGAACTCGCGCTCGGACCAGACGCTCAACACCCCGGCGATCGCGACGCTCGTGCTGCTGGCCGAGCAGGTCGACTGGATGCTCGCGAACGGCGGCCTGGCCTGGTGCGCCGAGCGGACCGCGACCTCCGCCGGCCACCTGTACGGCTGGGCCGAGGCCCGCGACTGGGCGTCGCCGTTCGTCGCCGACCCGGAGCAGCGCTCGCCCGTCGTCGGCACCATCGACCTCGCCCCCGAGATCGAGGCGCCGACCGTCGCGAAGATCCTCCGCGCACACGGGGTCGTCGACGTCGAGCCGTACCGGAAGCTCGGGCGGAACCAGCTCCGGGTCGCGATGTTCCCGGCCGTCGAGCCGGACGACGTGCTCGCGCTCACGGCCTGCCTCGACCACGTGGTCGACCGCCTCGTCTGACCCGGGCGCGGCGGAGGACGCCGGGGCCGGCCCCGGCGTCCCCCGCCCCCGTCAGCCCTCGTGGTGCCGGCGACGCACCGGGATCGCGACCAGCACCCCGCCGACCAGCAGGAGCAGGCCCGCCGCGAGCAGCAGCGGCGTCGCGTCCGCGCCGGTGACCGCGAGCACCGCCGAGGCCGCCTGCACGTCCTCGGGCGCGGCGAGCACGTCCGACGTGACGACCACGCCCGCGACCTGCGACTGCGGCGGGTTCGCGCACACCGCGGAGGCCGGCGGGTACGAGACCACCGTCGAGGCGCTCGGGTTGACCTCGAAGGTCACCTCGATCTGCGGCCGGGTGTAGTCGTACGCGTCGTGCTCGGTCCACGACCCGTCCGGCAGCTGCGTCCAGCCCGGCCAGTCGACGACCACGCCGTCCACGACGACGGTCCCCGGCCAGTACACCTGCCCGCTGAGCGGCAGCCCGGACTGCACCAGGTCCTCGCCGCCGGGGTTGTGCCAGGTGATCGTCACGGTCGTGCTCGACGTGCCGACGGGCTCGACCGCGTAGGACAGCGCGGGCGCCGACGCGAGGCACACCGCCTCCGCGCGGGCGATGCCGAGCTCGCACCGGGTGGGCGGGGCGTAGCCGTCGGCGGGGACGTCGGTCGGGTTCTCGCAGTCGCCGATCGTCACCGCGGGGGCCGGGGCCGCCGGGGCCGTGACGGCGGGGGCCGTGGGCGCCGCGAGCGCCGGGGCGACCGGGCCGAGGACGGCGGCGGCCGCCGCGACCAGGCCGATCAGGATGCGTCGCCGGTGTGCCATGTGCTCCCCCAAGGACCGGGCGCCCGGCGTCGTTGCCGGACTCGGGTCCGATTCGTACAAATCGGACATTTCGGTCATGGTAGGCACGCGTTCGGCGGGGGCGCGCGCCCGCCGAGGGGTGGAAGTTCCGCGTCATCACGCGGATGTCGCCGGGTCAGGGGCGGCTCGACGCACCGACGGGCGGCCTGACCTGCGCGGGGGCCTGCGCGGCGGGGCCGCGGGGTGCCGCAGGGGCGGCGACGGGGCGGCGGGTGAAATCACGCCGACGGGCGACAGCGCGCGACGGGCACGGCGCGGCGCGGCACGACTCGGGCGCAACCACAGGTGCGACGCGGCGCCGCGCGCACCGCGGACCGACGGCAGGCCGTCCGCGGTGCGACGCGAACCCCACGGTCCCGAGCGCGTCAGCCGGCCGGGCACTCCCCCGTCACCACGCCCGGCCCGGTGAGCGTCGGCGTCGTCCACACCGTCAGCGCCCCGCCCGGCGCGGGGACGCGCACGCTGTACGTCTCCGCGGACCCGGGCGCGAGCCGGGACGTCAGCACCGCCACGTCCCGCCGCGCGGTCGACGCCTGCTGCCCGCCGACCACGACCCCGTCGCGGGACACGGGCCCCACCCGGCCGTCGCGCGGCGACCAGAACGACACGTTGGTCGCCAGCCAGCCCGCGGGCACGCCCGACCGGCCGTCGCCCAGCACCTGCGCCGGGTAACCCGCCACGTCCGCCGGCGGCCGGTAGTCGAGCGCGAGGTCCACCCGGGCCGTCGGCTCGGCGGTGCCGCAGCCCTCGATCGTCACCGTGACCGTCGTCGTGAGGTCGTAGTCGAGCTTGCCGGCGGTGGCGTCGTCGAGGAACACCCCGAGCGCCCCGCCGACACGCCCCGTGGGCGTCGCGGCGTCGCCGGTGAGGAACGCGCCGCCGAGCGGGGTGCGCGCGAGGACGGCCTGGTCCGCGGGGTCGGCGGTCCACAGCGCCACCCGGCGCTCGTCCACCGCGTCGAGCAGGGTCTGACCCGCCACCCGCGCGGTCGCCGGGTCGGCGGTCGCGTCGCGCAGCACGGCGAACGCCGCCGTCGCCACCTGCGCGTAGAACGCGTCGCCCCACCGCGGGTCGCCGTACTCCAGGTACGCGTCGCGCAGCAGCGCCTGCAGCAGGGTGTCCCCGCCCAGGTCCTCGCCGTCGGCCTGCACCGTGCGCCCGGTCGCGGACAGCAGGTCGGCCACCACGACCGGGTCGGTCGCGATGACGCCGTCGACCGCCTGGCCCGTCGACTGCTGCCAGAACGCGGCCGCGAGCGCCGCGGCCCGCGGGAAGTCGGGGACGAGCACGGAGTCCTGCACCCAGCGCCCCGGCCGGTCGCCGTACAGCGCGGCCTCGGGGTCGGCCAGCGGCAGCGCGGGCGCCGCGAGCTCCGGCAGGTCGACCGTGCTGCGCTGGCCGACCAGCCCGACCGCGCCGTCCGCGACCTGGAGCACGGCCACCGCGCCGACGATGCCGCCCTGCGCCCGCAGCTCCGCCGGGTTGAGCGACAGCAGCAGGTAGGTGCGCGGGCCGTCCGCGCCGAGCAGGTCGGGCAGCACGGCGGCGACCTCACCGACGGCCTGCAACGACCCGGCCGCCCCGTCGAGCGCGGCCTGCAGCTGCGTGACCGGGCCCGCGACGGGGCCGACGAGCCGGTCGGGGTCGAGCGTCGCGAGATCCGCGCGCAGCGTGTCGACCACCGTCGCGGCCCGCGCGGCGGCCGGGGCGGCGGTGGCGACCGGGGCCAGGTCGACCCAGCCGGCGGGCACGGCCCCAGCGGGCTGCGCGCCCGAGTCGACCACAGCGCCGAGGGCCGTCAGCAGGTCGGGCGCGGCGTCGTGGGCGAGCCGGTCGGCGGCGGTCGCCACGACGGCCACGGCCCGGAGGTCGTCGCCGAGGAGCGGGAGGTGCTCGGCGAGCCGCCACACGGGGTCGTCCACCGCGTCGGCCGCGCGGGCGGCGGCGTCCTGCGCCCCCGGCAGCCGGGCCTCGAGCGCCGGGACGTCCAGCGCGTCGGCCTCCCCGCGGGCGCCGTCCGCCGAGGCCTGCAGGTCCCGCAGGGCCGTGCCCGCCTGGTAGACCCGGAACGCCAGCCAGCCGCCGAGCAGGAGCGCGCCCGCGAGCAGCGTCGCCACCGCGAGGAGCACCCGTCGTCGGACTGCCATCCGTCGATCGTCACATATCGGACAAATCGGGCAAGGGTTCGAGCGCGGGTTCACCCGCTCGGGACGGGGTGGAGCGGCGGGCCGCTACAGCGCCGCGTCCGCCGCCTCGCGCGCCGCGACCTGGTCGACCCCGCGCCGCGGGGCCGGGACCTCCGGGTGCAGCACCTCGAGGTGCGGGCGGCTGAGCAGCCGGTACCGCACCTGCACCTGCCAGCGCTTCCGCGCCCACAGCGCGGCCGCGACCGACACCAGCAGCGCCGTGATGGAGCCGATGCCGATCGACCACCGCGGGCCGAAGTGCTCCCCGATCCAGCCGACGATCGGCGACCCGATGGGCGTCGCCCCGAGCATGACGATCATGTAGAGCGACATCACCCGGCCGCGCACCACCGGGTCGGTCGACATCTGGATGGTCGTGTTCGCGGCCGTCATCATCGTCAACGAGGCCAGGCCGACCGGGATGCACGCCACCGCGTAGGACACGTAGGTCGGCATGAGCGCCTGGACGCCCGTCGCGACCCCGAACGCGAACGCGGCGCCGATCACCAGCCGCACCCGGGGGCGCTCGCGCCGGGCCGCCAGCAGCGCGCCAGCCAGCGAGCCGATCGCCAGCACCGAGCCGAGGATCCCGTACTCCCCCGCGCCCTTGCCGAACTCCGCCCGGGCCATGAGCGCGCTGGTCATCTGGAAGTTCAGGCCGAACGTCGAGACGACGCCGATGACCGCCATGATCACGAGGATGTCGCTGCGCCCCCGGACGTACCGCACGCCCTCGCGGATCTGCCCCTTCGCGCGCGGGGCGACCGGCATGGTGTGCAGCTCGCCGGTCCGCATCAGCGTGAGCGCCAGGATCGTCGCCGCGAACGACACCCCGTTGATGACGAACACCCAGCCGGTGCCGACCGCCGCGATCGCGAGACCCGCGACGCCCGGGCCGATCAGGCGGGCGGCGTTGAACGACGTGCTGTTGAGGCCGACCGCGTTCGACAGCCGGTTCGCGGGGACCAGCTCCGCCACGAACGTCTGCCGCACGGGCTGGTCGAGCGCCGCGACCGCCCCGAGCGCCAGCGCGAACAGGTAGACGTGCCACAGCTGCGCGTGCCCGGACAGCACGAGCGCACCCAGCCCGAACGCGAGCACGCCCTGGGCGCCCTGCGTGATCATCAGCAGCTTGCGGCGGTTGACCCGGTCGGCGAGCACGCCGGCCCACGCGGACAGCAGCAGCGTCGGGGCGAACTGCAGGGCCGTCGTGATGCCGACCGCGAGGCCGGAGTCGTCGGACAGGTCGGTCAGGACGAGCCAGTCCTGGGCGACGCGCTGCATCCAGGTGCCGACGTTCGCGACGAGCGCGCCGGCGAACCACAGCCGGTAGTTGAAGTAGCGGAGCGACGCGAACGTCGAGTTCATGCGGGCGGCCTCATCCTGCCGCGATCCGGCGCAGCAGCACGGCGGCCTGCGCGAGGGTCCGGCGTTCGTCGTCGGTCAGGGTGTCGAGCTGGGCGGCGAGCCACGCGTCGCGGCGGCGGCGGGTCTCGCGGACCTCGGCCTCCCCCGGCGCGGTCAGGCTCACGACGACCTGGCGCCCGTCGGTCGGGTGCTCGGACTTCTGGACGAACCCGAGCTCCACCAGCGCGTTCACGGTGCGGGTCATGGAGGGCGGCTGCACGTGCTCGGCGTCGGCGAGCGCGCCCGGCGAGAGCGGCCCCTCCCGGAGCAGGATCGCGAGCACGTTGAACTGCGGGTCGGGCAGGTCGGCGCCGCCGCGCCGCGAGCGGATCCGCCGCGTCGACTTGGCGAGCGCGACCCGCAGCTCACCCGCGAGCTCCCCGGGACTGTCGCTGGTCATAACAGTTACCCTACGTCATTACCTTCGCTAACAAAACCCGCGCTGCGCCGTATCTCGCCGAGTCTGCGAGTTCGGCCTCTTCGCGGCCCGCGGAGCACAGGCCTGGAGCGGAGACTCGGCACAGGCCTCGTCGCGTCTGACGCGGGTTGTCCACAGGGTCGGTCGGGCAGAGGTGCGGGCCGCGTCGCTGCGCGGACAGGGTGAGCAGGTGCCTCGACGACCACCCGTGCTCCCGGACGACCTGGCCCGCGGTCCGTTCACCGTGCGTGCTGCCGAAGAGGGCGGACTCTCCCGCTCCGACCTGCGACGGCTCGGGCTGAGATCGCCGACGCCTGGCGTCCGCGCCGCCACCGCCGCTCCGGCGCCGGACGACCTCGTCGCGCGGTGCCGAGACCTCGCCCCGGCGCTGCCGGACGGCGCGGTGTTCTGCCACGCGACCGCTCTCGCGCTGCACGGCGCGGACCTCCCTTTCGGAGTCCCGGCGCGCGGGTTGCACGTCCAGGTCGGCCCGGAGCGGTCGTGGCCCCGTCGTCGTGGGATCGTCCCCCATCAGCGGTCGAGCGCCGAGGTCCCGACGGTCGTGCTGCCGAACGGTCTCCGGGTGATGCCCCCCGAGCTCGCGTGGGTCCAGCTGGCAGCGGCCGTCCCTCCCCGCGAGCTCGTCGTCGCCGCCGATGCGCTGCTGCGTCGCCGCGCAGCGATCAGCAGCACGACCGCGCTCGCCGAGACCGTGACGCACCTGCCGCCGGGGACGCGCGGCATCCGCCTGCTCCGCGACGCCCTCGACCGGGTACGACCGGGTACCGACTCGTGCATGGAGACACGCCTGCGCTGGGAGATCGTCGACGCGGGGCTGCCCTGCCCCCTCGTCAACGACCTGGTGCGGTCCCCGGACGGCTACGTCGTCGCCATGCCCGACCTGGCCTACCGCGAGCAGCGCGTGGCGGTGGAGTACGACGGCGACGTGCACCGGACCGACAAGGCGACCTGGCGCCGGGACATCACCCGCCGGCAGGAGCTCGAGTCGCTGGGCTGGCGCGTGATCACCTGCACCGCCGACGACGTCCTCCGCCACCCCGAGCGCGCGGTCGGGTGGGTCCGCCGTGCGCTCGCCGCACGCTGATCCCGCCGAGTCTCCGACGACGGACTGTGGAGAGCCTGCGAATCACAGTCGCGGAATGGAGACTCGGCGGAGGGGCGCGCGGGTTACGGGCGGCCCAGGGCGCGGTACGTCCAGCCCGCGGCGCGCCACGCGCGCGGGTCGAGCACGTTGCGGCCGTCCAGGACCGCCCGGCGGGCGACCAGCTCCCCGACGCGCGCGGGGTCCAGCGCGCGGTACTCCGCCCACTCCGTCGCCAGCAGCACCACGTCCGCGTCCGCGACCGCCTCCTCGACCGTCGCCGCGAAAGCGAGCCCGGGCCAGGCGCGGCGCGCGTTCTCCACCGCCTGCGGGTCGGTCACCACGACGTGCGCACCCTGCAGCTGCATCTGCGCGGCGACCGACAGCGCGGGCGAGTCCCGGATGTCGTCCGAGTCCGGCTTGAACGCCGCGCCCAGCACCGCGATCCGCCGGCCGACGATCGAGCCGTCGCACACCTCGCGGGCCAGGTCCACCATCCGCACCCGCCGCCGCATGTTGATCGCGTCGACCTCCCGGAGGAAGGACAGCGCCTGGTCGACGCCGAGCTCGCCCGCGCGGGCCATGAACGCCCGGATGTCCTTGGGCAGGCAGCCGCCGCCGAACCCGAGCCCCGCGTTGAGGAACCGCCGCCCGATCCGGTCGTCGTACCCGATGGCGTCCGCGAGCCGGGTGACGTCCGCGCCGGTCGCCTCGCACAGCTCGGCCATCGCGTTGATGAACGAGATCTTGGTGGCGAGGAAGCTGTTGGCCGCGACCTTCACCAGCTGGGCCGTCGCATAGTCGGTGACGACGAGCGGGGTGTCGTCGGCGAGCGGTGCGGCGTACACCTCGTCGAGGATCCCGCGGGCCCGGTCGCCCTCGGCGGTCGGGGCGCCGTCCTCGTCGGTCGGCAGGCCGTAGACGAGGCGGTCGGGGTGCAGCGTGTCCTGCACGGCGAAGCCCTCGCGCAGGAACTCCGGGTTCCACACCAGCGTGGCGCCGGTGCCCTCGAGCTGCTCGGCCAGCGCCTCGGCGGTCCCCACCGGGACGGTCGACTTGCCGACGACCAGGTCGCCCGGCTGCAGGTGCGGCAGCAGCGCCGCGAACGCGTCCTCGACGTACGTGAGGTCAGCGCGGAACTCGCCGTGCTTCTGCGGGGTTCCCACGCACAGGAAGTGCACCGTCGCGCCCGCGACCGCCGCCATGTCGGTGTCGAACACGAGGCGCCCGTCGCCGCCGACCTCGGCCAGCAGCTCCGGCAGGCCGGGCTCGTAGAACGGCGCGGTGCCCGAGGCGAGCAGGGCGACCTTGGCGGTGTCCACGTCGACCCCGACCACGGTGTGCCCGAGCTTGGCCATGCTCGCGGCGTGCACCGCGCCGAGGTAGCCGCAGCCGATGACGGAGACGCGCATGGAGAACCCTTTTCCGATCGCCGGGGACCGCGCAACCCTATCGCGCGCGACCGGCCGCGCGGCGGGACCCCGTCCCACCCCGCCCGACGACGACGCCCGCCCGGACGCGGGGTCCGGGCGGGCGCGGTCAGGCTGCGACGCGGCTGGTCAGACGCCCAGCCACGACTTGATCGGGCCGATGAGGAAGTACACGACGAACAGCGCCGCGGCCACCCACATGAGCGGGTGCACCTTGCGGACCTTGCCGAGCGCCAGCTTCAGCACGACGAACGAGATGACGCCCGCGCCGATGCCGACCGTGATCGAGTACGAGAACGGCATCAGGACGATCGTCAGGAACGCCGGGACGGCGACCTCGAAGTTCTTCCAGTCGATGCCGGACACCTGCATGACCATGAGGAAGCCGACGACGACCAGCGCCGGGGTGGCCGCCTCGAACGGCACCATGCCGACCAGCGGCGCGAGGAAGGTCGCGAGCAGGAACGCGACGCCGGTCGTGACCGACGCGAGGCCGGTGCGCGCGCCGTCGCCGACGCCCGCCGCGGACTCCACGTACGAGGTGTTCGACGACACCGAGGCGGCACCGCCGGCGGCCGCGGCGATCGAGTCGACGACCAGGATCGACCGGGTGCGGGGCGGGTTGCCCTCCTTGTCGAGCAGGCCCGCCTCGCCGCCGACGGCGACCATCGTGCCCATCGTGTCGAAGAAGTCGGCGATCATCACCGAGAACACCAGCAGGATGACCGCGACGATCCCGATCTTCTCGATCGACCCGAACAGCGAGAACTGGCCGAGCAGCGAGAAGTCCGGCGCGGCGACGACGGAGTCCGGCACGGCCGGGACGGCCAGCGACCAGCCGTCGGGGTTGTCGGCGGAGCGCTCGCCGAGGTTGCCGACCGCCTCCACGACGATCGCCAGCACCGTCGAGGTGGCGATGGCGATGAGGATCGCGCCGTGCACCTTGCGGGCCATGAGGATGATCGCGAGGAACAGGCCGACGACGAACACCAGCAGCGGCCAGGAGCCCAGCGAGCCGCCGATGCCGAGCTCGACCGGCGTGGCCTGGCTGAACGGGATGCGCACGAAGCCGGCGTCGAACAGGCCGATGAACGCGATGAACAGGCCGATGCCGACGCTGATCGCGGTCTTGAGCTCCATCGGGACCGCGCGGAACACGGCCTCCCGGAACCCGGTGAGCACCAGGACGAGGATGATCAGGCCCTCGAGCACCACGATGCCCATCGCGTCGGCCCAGGTCATGTCGGGCAGCGAGGCGATCGAGTACGCGACGACGGCGTTGAGGCCGAGGCCCGCGGCGAGCGCCAGCGGGAAGTTGGCCACGACGCCCATGAGGATCGACATGACGCCGGCGACCAGGGCGGTGGTCGCGGCGATCATCGGGATGTTCGGCTCGGAGCCGCCGCCCAGGAAGTTGCCGGAGCCGTCCTGGACGGTCCCGAGGATGAGCGGGTTCAGCACGATGATGTAGCTCATCGTGAAGAAGGTGACGAGACCGCCGCGGATCTCGGTGCCGATGGTCGACCCGCGCTCGGAGATCTTGAAGAACCGGTCGACCGCGTTCTTCGGCGCGGCGGACGCCGGAGCGGTCGCCCGCGGGGAGGTGGTGGACATGGGGGGAAGTATGGCGGACGGGTGACCCCCCGGTCGCCGGTGTCCGGGAAGCGTTCACCGGCCGGTAACACGACGGCCCGGCCGCCCAGGAGGGGCGACCGGGCCGCGACGTGCAGCCGGTCTCAGATCACCAGCACCGACGCCGTGCCCGAGCCGTACCCGGACACCTCGACCTCGAGGTCGAGCCGGCGCACGTACGCCAGCACCCACTGCGCCACGTCGGCCGGCAGCGGCTCGCGCGGGGCGTACCACTTGTCCAGCTTGAGGTGCGGGGCGTCGCCGACGTTGAACAGCGCGGCGGTGACGTTGAGGATCTCGCCGGCGTTCTCGGCCAGGGCCGAGGGCAGCTGCTCCTCCTCGACGGCGGTCTGCGCGGTGCGGGCCGGGACCAGCGCGATCGACGCGCCCAGGTGGGCGGCGAGCGGCAGGTCGAACAGCACGAGCGCGGACAGCTTCATGAGCTTGTCGACGTAGACGCCGACCAGCGCCCCGCCGTTCAGCACCGGGTCGACCATCGGGCCGCCGGTCGTGACGGTGATGTCCCGCCCGACCAGGCCCTCCCAGTGCTCGCGCACCTCCATGGCCGCGGGCAGCGGCGTGGCGTCGCTCATGCCAGCACCGGGTCGATCGCCTCGCGGAAGGTGTCCGCGGTGAACGGCTTGGCGATGAGGAACAGCGCGCCGGCCTCCTCGGCGGTGGTGCGCATCTCCTCGGAGCCCTCGGAGGTCACGAACCCGAGCGGGGTGCCGAACCCCTCGGCGCGCAGCGCGCGCAGCAGGTCGATGCCCGTCAGGTTCGGCATGTTCCAGTCGGACAGGATGACGTCGGGCTCGTCGGCCCGCACGGCCTCGAGGGCCTCCTGGCCGTCGGACGCCTCGCGGACGTCCCAGTCGTAGCCGGCCTGGCGCAGCGTGCGGATCACGATCTGCCGCATCACCCGGCTGTCGTCGGCGATGAGCACGCGGATCATGCTCGTCACTTCCCTTCGGTGGCGGGTCCCGCGACGGTGGTCGCGGGGGTCTGGTTGGCGCCGGGGCTCACTGGAACAGCGAGACCACGACGACGATCGGGCGGCCGCGCCAGTCGAGGCGCAGCTCGTGCGTGAGCGACCCGGCGGGGGCCGCAGGGAGGGCCGACTCGACCTGGGGCAGCCCGAGGGTGCCCTGGCTCGGGAGCAGCGCCTTGATGTTCCCGCCGACGACGTTGGCGACCTCGCCGAACGCGTCCTGCAGGTCCTCGGGGCCGACGGGCTCGTCGGCGCCCATGCCCAGCAGGGCGCGGGTCAGCTCGTGCGCGGTGGGGACGTCGGTGGTGACGGCGGCGCGCCCGGCGAGCTCGCCGTGCACGTCCACCCAGGCGGCCAGGGGCTCCGCGGGGGCGGGCACCTCGCCCTCCCAGGGGCGGAGGTAGCCGGGCTCCCCGTCGATCATCGCCGCGAACACCTCCTCGGCGATCGCGAACACCTGGTCCTGCTCCACGGCGGCGGCGGTCATACGGGCTCCTCGGCGGGGACGAGCCCGAGCAGGTCGAGCTTGTCGCGGATGGCATCGGTGGTGAACGGCTTGATCAGGTACTCGTGGGCGCCCGCCGCGAGCGCGCGCACGATCTGGCCGTGCTCGCTCTCGGTGGTGACCATCATCAGCGTGATGTTGCGCCAGGCCGGGTTGGCCCGGACCTTCGTGACGAACGTGAGGCCGTCCATCACGGGCATGTTCCAGTCGATGCAGGCGAGGTCGACCTCCTCCCCGGACTCGAGCAGGTCCAGCGCCTGCTGCCCGTCCCCGGCCTGGACGGTGCTGAACCCCAGGTCCTCCAGGGCGCCCGCGACGATGCGTCGCATCGTCCGCGAGTCGTCGATGACCAGTGCTCTCATCGCGTCACTCCTTGTTCGAATGCCGGTCCGGCAGGGCGCCTCGGCGCGGTGGGCAGGGTGGTGGCAGGTCGGGGCTGGACCGGCCAGGTGGTCGTGGGGGCCGCGGCGACGGGCACGCGGGGCGCCGTCGCCGGGACCGCGGGGGTGGCGCCGGTGAGGGTGCCGGGGGCCGGCCGCGGGGCGGGCACGGCGCCGGCCTGGACCGGGCGGTACACGGACCCGCGCTCGACGGGCACCCGCTCCCAGTCGCCGTCGACGCCGATGGTGGTCTCCGCGGCGCCGAGCACCAGGTACCCGCCGGGGCGGAGCGCGCGGTGCACCCGGCCGAGGATCGAGCGCTTGGTCTCGAGGTCGAAGTAGATGAGCACGTTGCGCAGGAACACGATGTCGAACGGGCCGGGGGGCGCCGGGTCGAGCAGGTTGTGCTTGGTGAACGTGATGGTGCGGCGCAGCTCGTCGGCGATCTGCCAGTCGTGGCCGTTGCGCTGGAACCAGCGGACCATCATCGGCGCGGGCAGCCCGCGGTTGACCTCGAGCTGCGAGTACCGGCCGGACCGGGCCTGCGCGAGCACCTGCTCGGACAGGTCGGTGGCGGTGATGTCGAACCGGGCGCCCGGGCCGAGCACGTCGGTCAGGGTCATCGCGATGGAGTACGGCTCCTGCCCGGTGGAGCAGGCCGCCGACCACACCCGCAGGCCGTCCAGCACCGTGCGGTCGGCGCGCAGGCCCGGGACGATGTGCGTCCGGAGCGCGGAGAACGGGGTGTTGTCCCGGAACCACGAGGTCTCGTTGGTGGTGAGCGCCTCGACGATGTCGGCCAGGTCGGACTCGCGGCGCGCGGCGCGCACCTCGCGGACGTAGGCGTCGACGCCGGCGTGGCCCCCGTCGCGGGCGAGCGGCAGCAGCCGGCTCTCCACGAGGTACTCCTTGCCGGCCTCCAGCTGGATGGCGCTGCGCCGCCGCACGACGTCGGCGACGAAGGCGAAGGTGTCCTGGGTCAGGCTCACGGCCGACCTCCGATCGGGGCTGCTGCGGGGCGTCCGGAGCCGGCGCGGGCCAGCACGGACTCGAGGGTGGGGGCGACCTCGCCCAGGGGGAGCACGCGGTGGGCGAACCCGGCGGTCGCGACCGCACCCGGCATGCCCCAGACGACGCTGGTGGGCTCGTCCTGCACCACGACGGTGCCGCCGGCGCCGACCACGTCCTCGCAGCCGGTGCGGCCGTCCGCGCCCATGCCGGTGAGCACGAGGGCGAGCAGCTGGCCGCCGAGCTCGCGGACCGCGGACCGGAACAGCACGTCGACGGCCGGGCGGCAGAAGTTCACCGGCGGGCCGTCGGTCAGCTTCACGCGGAGCTGGCCCGCGGACCGGTTGAGCTCGAGGTGGTGGTCGCCGGGGGCGATGTAGACGGTGCCGGGCTGCAGCAGGTCGCCGTCGGCGGCCTCCACGACGGTCGCCGGGCCGAGCCGGTCGAGCCGGGCGGCGAGCTGCCGGGTGAACACCGGCGGCATGTGCTGCACGACGAGCACGGGCACCGACGGCGGCGCGGACAGCGCGCCGATGACCTTCGACAGCGCCTCCGGGCCGCCGGTCGACGAGCCGATGATCACGGCGCTGACCGGGTGCGGCGCGGGGGCCTGCCGGGTGACGACGGGGCGGCGCGCGTGCGCCGAGGAGGCGACCGGGGCGGCGCCCGCGGCGAGGCGGGCGCGCGGCGCGGGGACCCCGGCCGGTGCCGCGCCGGCGGCCGGGCCGCCCGCGGGCGGGAGCGCCCCTGCGGCCCCCGCCCGGTGCGGCACGAGCGCCTTGATCTTGGGGATGAGCTCGCTCGCGACCCGGTCCAGCGACTCCTGGACGCTGCCGACGTTCGCGGGCTTGGTCACGTAGTCCGTCGCGCCGGCGACGAGGGCGTCCAGGGTGGCGGACGCGCCGCGCTCGGTGAGCGTGGAGAACATGATGATCGGCATGGTGTGCCGGTTGCGGCGCAGCGCGCGCACCGCCTCGATGCCGTTCATCTCCGGCATCTCGATGTCCATGGTGACGAGGTCGGGGGCCAGCTGGTCGACCTTCGCGAGCGCGATGCGCCCGTTGGAGGCGAAGCCCACCACCTCGATGTCGGGGTCGCGCGAGAGCGAGTCCGTCACCAGCCGGCGGACGACGACCGAGTCGTCGACCACCAGCACACGGATCCTGGTCACGTCGTTCCCCTCACATGCGGACCGGCCGCACCGGCCGGGTTCGTGGTTCTGATCGGTCGGTGCGGCCGGTTCCTGAGCCGCCGGGGCGGCCCGGTGGGTGCCGTCAGTAGGTGAAACGCGCGACCCGCTCGTGCAGGTCGGCGGACAGCGACGCGAGGTCCCTGACCTGCGTGGACACCCCACCCAGGACGTCCGCGGAGCGCGCCGCGGCGCCCGCGACGCCGGTGATGTTGCTGGCGATCTCACCCGACCCCGTGGCGGCCTCCTGGACGGACCGCGACATCTCGGTCGTGGTGGCCGTCTGCTCCTCCACGGCGCTGGCGATCGTCAGCTGGTAGTCGTTGATCGACGCGATGATCTGGGCGATCTCCCCGATGGCCGTGACGGCCGCCGTGGTGTCGTTCTGGATGGCCTCGACCCGGCGGGCGATGTCCTCCGTGGCCTTGGCGGTCTCCTGGGCGAGCTCCTTGACCTCGCCGGCGACGACGGCGAAGCCCTTGCCGGCCTCCCCCGCCCGGGCCGCCTCGATCGTCGCGTTCAGCGCCAGCAGGTTCGTCTGCTCGGCGATGCTGGTGATGACCTTGACGACGTTGCCGATCTCCTGGCTGGACACGCCCAGGCGGGCGACCTGGTCGTTGGTCGCGGCGGCGACGTCGGTCGCCTGGCTGGCCACCTTGGCGGCGTGCGAGGCGTTCTGCGCGATCTCCCGGATGCTGGCGCCCATCTGCTCCGCGCCGGCGGCGACCGCCTGCACGTTGCGGGACACCTGCTCGGCCGCAGCCGCCACGACGCCCGCCTGGGCCGAGGTCTCCTGGGAGCCCGCGACCACGTCGCCGTTCGACGCGGTGAGGCTGGCGGCGGTGGTCTCCACCGAGCCGGCGGCCTCCACCACGCCCGCGAGCGTCGTGCGCAGCGACTCCTGCGCCTGGTCGAGCGCCTCGGCCATCCGGCCGGTCTCGTCCCGCCACGGCACGGCCGTGGTCACGGTCAGGTCGCCCTCGGCCATCGCCTCGAGCGAGCCCTGCACGCTGCGCACCGCCCGGGTGATCCGGCGGATGACCAGCACCGCCAGCAGCCCGGACAGGGCGGCGCCGACCACGAACGCGGCGACGAGCGCGACGATCGTGCGGTCCACCTCCGCGCGGCTGTCGGCGAGGATCTGGTCCACCTGCGCGTCGACCTGGCCCTGCGCCAGCGCCAGCGCGCGGCCCGCCCAGTCGGGGTCCGCCGAGGCGTCGGCCGCGAGCGCGGTGCGCAGGCCGGGCAGGTCGCCCGCCTGCACGAACGGCAGCAGCGTGCCGTCGCGGTAGGCGGTCCACGCGTCCCAGCGGGTCACGAAGTCGGCCCACTGCCGGGTGTCGGACTGCGGGTAGGCGTCGATGGCGTCGATCTGCGCGGCGACGTCGCGGTCGTTCCACGCGGACGACTCGAGCAGCTGCGCCTTGACCGAGTCGTCGGTCGCCTCGGCGGCGCGGTGGACCAGCAGGTGGCTGCGGGCCTGGGCGGTGCGCAGCTCGGACATCGCCGACTGCAGGTCGCCGGTCAGGCCGGACATCTCCTCCAGGTGCTGGCCAGCGCGGTACAGCGCCACGGCGCCGACGCCGCCGACGAGGGCGAACGTGCCGCCCAGGACGAGCAGCGAGACGGAGATCTTGAGCGCGATCGGGCGGTCCCAGAACCAGGACGCGCGGCTGCGCCGGGTGGCGGCCGGGGCGTCCGGGGTGTGGTCGGTGGTGCGCATCAGCCCAGCTCCTCCGGCGAGTAGTAGCCGCCGTCCACGAGGACCTGGCGGTAGTTCTGCGACGTGACCACCTGCGGCGACAGCAGGTACGACGGGACGACCTTCACGCCGTTGTCGTACGAGGCGTTGTCGTTGGTCTCGGGCTCGGCGCCGTCCAGCAGCGCCCGCACCATCGAGACGGCGACCTCCGCGAGCTGGCGGGTGTCCTTGTAGACCGTGCCGTACTGCTCGCCCGCCGCGATCGACTTGGCGGAGGCCAGCTCGGCGTCCTGACCGGTCACGACCGGCAGCGGCTGGTCGGCCGAGCCGTAGCCGATGCCCTTGACCGCGTCGAGGATCGCGATCGAGATGCCGTCGTACGGCGACAGCACGCCGTCGAGCCGCTGGTCCGCGTACCGCGGGAGCAGGGTCTGCATCCGGGCGGTGGCGTTCTTCGGGTCCCACGCGGCGGTGGCGATCGTCTGGAAGTCGGTCTCGCCGGACGGGACGACCAGCACCCCGGAGTCGAGGTACGGCTGCAGCACCTGCATCGCGCCGCTGTAGAACACCGACGCGTTGTTGTCGTCGGTCGAGCCGGCGAACAGCTCCACGTTGTAGGGGCCGGTCGCGCCGGTGGGCTCGCCGCCCGCGTCCAGGACGCCGAGGCCCTGGAGCAGCTGCGTCGCCTGCAGGACGCCGACCCGGGCGTTGTCGAACGTGGCGTAGTACGCGACGTCGGGGGACTCGCGGATCAGCCGGTCGTAGGCGATCACCGGGATGTCCGCCGCGGCCGCCTCCGCCAGGACGTCCTTGAGCGCGACGCCGTCGATGGAGCCGATCACCAGCGCGTCCGCGCCGGCCGCGATCATGTCCTCGAGCTGCTGCACCTGGGTGGGCACGTCGTTCTCGGCGTACTCCAGGTCGACGTCGTAGCCGAGCGCCTGCAGCTGGTCCTGGACGTTCTCGCCGTCCGCGATCCACCGCTCCGACGTCGTCGTGGGCATCGCCACGCCGACCAGCGGGCGCGCGTCCGCGCTCCCCCCGGCGCCCACGGACCCGCAGCCCGCGACCGTCACCACCGCCGCCAGGGCGAGGGACGCGGCGAGCGCATTCCCCGCACGGCGACGCTTCCCGTGCCTCATCTCGACTCCCTCGTCCGATCCGGCGTGGGCGCCCCCTGGCGCCGCCGTGTCCCCTGGATCGACCGGGATCACGCGGATGTGAGCGCTCGCGCCGGGGGAAACGCCGGGTGAACGCGCGGCGGCGGGGCCGGGCGGCGCCGGTCCTCTTCCGCGAGTGGGTAGGAGACACGTCGAGTGCCTACCCGGTGGATAGGCACTCGACGTGTCGGATGTGCACTCGGCGCGGGCCGAGCCGGGCCGGGCGGGCCCGAGGGACCCGCCGGGCCGGAGGCGTCAGTACGTGAAGCGGGCCACCCGGCCGCGCAGGTCCTCCGACATGCGCGCGAGCTCGCCGATCGAGTCGCCCATCTGCCCGAGCGTCTGCGAGGACGTCGCGGTCGCGGACGCGACGCCGGTGATGTTGGTGGCGATCTCGCCCGAACCGGTCGCGGCCTCGGCCACCGAGCGGGACATCTCGGTCGTGGTGGCGGTCTGCTCCTCCACGGCCGACGCGATGGTCAGCTGGTAGTCGTTGATCGACGCGATGATGTGGCTGATCTCGCCGATCGCGGTCACCGCGGCCCCGGTGTCGGCCTGGATCGCCTCGACGCGGCGGACGATGTCCTCGGTCGCCTTGGCGGTCTCCTGGGCCAGCTCCTTGACCTCGCCGGCGACGACGGCGAAGCCCTTGCCCGCCTCGCCCGCGCGCGCCGCCTCGATGGTGGCGTTCAGCGCCAGCAGGTTGGTCTGCTCGGCGATGCTGGTGATGGCCTTGACGACGTTGCCGATCTCCTGGCTGGACTCGCCGAGCCGGGTGACCTGGTCGTTCGTGGCGGCCGCGACGTCGGTGGCCTGGCCGGCGACCTTGGCCGCCTGCGACGCGTTCTGGGCGATCTCGCGGATGGAGGCGCCCATCTCCTCGGCGCCGGCGGCGACGGTCTGCACGTTGCGGGACACCTGCTCGGCGGCGGCCGCGACGACACCGGCCTGGGCCGAGGTCTCGTCGGAGCCGGCGACGACCTGGTGCGAGGCCACGGACAGCTTTTCGGCGGCCGCGGCGACCGTCTGGGCGGTCTCGACGACGCCCGACACCAGGCCGCGGAGGCTGGTCTGGGTGCGCTCGAGGTCGACCGCGAGGGTGCCGATCTCGTCGCGCCCGGTGACGCCCGACGGCACGGTCAGGTCGCCGTCGCCGGCCGCCGCCAGGGCGTGCGAGACGCCACCGATCCGGCGGACGATGCCGCGGGCGACCACCCAGGCCAGGGCGGTCGCGGCGACCGCGCCGACGAGCGCGACCAGGATCGTGACCCACACCGAGCGGGCGCCCAGGGCGTCCGTCTGCTCGGCCAGGGCCGCCGCCTGCTCCCCCTGCGAGGCGGTCTCGACCTGCATCGCGTCCATGACGCCGGTGGTCAGCGGGCGGATGGTCTCGTTGAAGTAGGTGCCGAAGCCCTCGGTGTCGCCGGCGTCGGCCATCGGGAACAGCGTGCCCTCGGCGGCGGCGTAGTACGCGTCGAGCGCCGCGACCATCGTGTCGACGTCGTCCTGGCTGACGGCGTTCTCGCGGTAGGCCTCGATCTGGGCGTCCAGGTCAGCCTGCCGCTCGGTGAGCTCGTCGGTCAGGGTCGCGCGGGTCTCCTCGTCGGCGATGCCGTACTGGATCACGCGGGCCCGGTCGCCCTGGTACGACCGCTGGATCTCGGTGAGCTGCTGCAGCGGCGTGACGTTGCCCGAGTACATCTCGGCGGCGTCGGCGCGCAGCGTGCGCAGCGAGCCGATCGCCACGGCGGTCACGACCGCGGTCATCGCGACCATCACGAGCACCGCGGTGAGGATCTTGACCAGCACCGGGCGGTCGGCCCAGAGCCGGCGCGGGGAGCCGTCGTGCTGCACGCTCATCTGTCGTTCCTTCGTCGAGAGGGGGACCTTCGTCCTCTCCATCGGCCGGGACGGCGGGCGCGCGAGCGGTTCTGCCGCTCAGCGAGCGGGTGGAATCGGTTCACCACCGACCGGCGGCGCTCCGCCCCCGGCCGCCCGCCGGCCCGCCATCCGTACCGAGGGCGCAACCGACACGTCGAGCGAGCAGCCGGTGGCTGCTCGCTCGACGCGTCGGCTACTCGCTCGGCGCGGGGCCCGAGTCGGGGCCCGGCGCGAGGCCCGGGGCCCGGCTCAGTAGCGGAAGCCCGCCACCCGGGCGCGCAGGTCCTCGGACATCCGGGCGAGCTCGCCGATCGAGCCGCCCATCTGGTTCAGCGTCTGCGAGGACTCCGCGGCCGCGGCGGCGACCCCGGTGATGTTGGTGGCGATCTCCCCCGAGCCGGTGGCCGCCTCGGCGACGGAGCGGGACATCTCGTTGGTGGTCGCCGTCTGCTCCTCGACCGCGCTGGCGATCGTGAGCTGGTAGTCGTTGATCGACGCGATGATCTGCGAGATCTCGCTGATCGCGGCGACGGCGCCCGTGGTGTCGCCCTGGATCGCCTCGACCCGGCGGGCGATGTCCTCCGTGGCCTTGGCGGTCTCCTGCGCCAGCTCCTTGACCTCGCCGGCCACGACCGCGAAGCCCTTGCCGGCCTCCCCGGCGCGCGCCGCCTCGATCGTGGCGTTCAGCGCCAGCAGGTTCGTCTGCTCCGCGATGGTCGTGATGACCTTGACGACGTTGCCGATCTCCTGGCTGGACACCCCGAGGCGCGCGACCTGGTCGTTCGTCGTCCGCGCGACGTCGGTGGCCTGGCCGGCGATCCGCGCGGCCTGGGTGGAGTTCTGCGCGATCTCGCGGATCGAGGCGCCCATCTGCTCGGCGCCCGCGGCGACGGTCTGCACGTTGCGGGACACCTGCTCGGCCGCCGCGGCGACGACGCCCGCCTGCGCGGAGGTCTCGTCCGAGCCGGCGACCACCTGGTGGGACGCGGCGGACAGCTCCTCGGCCGCGGCGGCGACCGTCTGGGCCGTCTCGACCACGCCCGACACCGTGGCGCGGAGGTTCTCCTGGGCGCGGGTCACGGCACGGGCCATCTGGCCGAGCTCGTCCGCGGAGTCGACGGCGGGGACGACCGTCAGGTCGCCGTCGGCCATCGCCTCGACCGCGCGCTGCACCTCGGTCACCTGGCGCCGGATCACCTGGGCGATCACCAGGCCGACCGCGCCGACCAGCAGCACGCCGGCCGACAGCACGAACAGCAGCACCCGGGCGCCGGAGGTGGCCGCGTCGGACGCGGCGTCGGCGGTGGTGCGCAGGAACTCGTCGGCGTTCTGCTCGGCGGCCTCGAGGCCGGCGATCATCGCGTCGATGGCGGTCTGCGCGTCGCCCTTCGTCACCTGCTCGAAGGTCTCGGCGTCGCCGGCGAACGCCGCCGGGACCAGCTGCTCGTCGCGGATCTGCTGCCACTGCGCCCAGGCGGTCTGGAAGTCGGCCCAGCCGGGGATCTCGACGCCGCCCAGGCCGGCCTCGAACGCGTCGGCGGCGGCCTGCAGGTCGGCGTCGGTGGCCGCGATCGAGTCGAGGGCGTCCTGCTGCTCGGCGTCGGTCTCGGTGACGCTCGCCGCGGTCTGCGCGATGAGCATCCGGGCCTTGATCTCCTCCTGGTGCACGACCGCCAGCGGGGCGATCACGTCGGAGGACACGCTCTGCACCAGCGCGGTGCTCGCGGCGAGGGACTGCATCCGCACCGACGCGAACGCGCCCGTCCCGGCGACCACGGCGACCACCACGGCGAGCAGCACGAGGATCTTGGTCCGGACCCCGCGGTCGACGAACAGGGCGGCGGCGCGGCCCCGGCGGGCGGGGGCGCTGGGTGCGCCGGCGGTGCGTGCGGGCACGGACCCGCCCGGGCCGCGCGGCGTGGGCACGCGGTCGAGGGCGGCCGTCGACGGCTTCCTCGACGTCGTGGTGACGCTCATGGTGGCTCCTCAGAACTGGGCGTTGTCCCCTGCTGCGCCTCCGATCGTCCGGCGGGGGTCGCGCGTGAGCACCGGTCCGGGGTGAACCCGGGGTGAAGCCCGCCTGAACCACCACCGGCCGCGGCTCCCCCTCGTCGGGGGTGCCGCGGCCGGTCGGTGCGGGCGCGCTGCGGGCGCGCCGCGGGACGCGCTCAGTAGGTGAAGCGGGCCACGCGTCCGCGCAGGTCCTCGGACAGCCGGGCCAGCTCGCCGATCGAGTCGCCCATCTGGTTGAGGGTCTGCGACGACTGCGTCGCGGCCGACGCGACGCCCGTGATGTTGGTGGCGATCTCGCCGGACCCGGTGGCCGCCTCGGCGACCGAGCGGGACATCTCGGTCGTGGTCGCCGTCTGCTCCTCGACCGCCGACGCGATGGTCAGCTGATAGTCGTTGATGCTCGCGATGATGTGCGAGATCTCGCCGATCGCCCCGACCGCGCCGCTGGTGTCGGCCTGGATGGCCTCGACCCGGCGCGCGATGTCCTCGGTGGCCTTGGCGGTCTCCTGCGCGAGCTCCTTGACCTCCCCGGCCACGACCGCGAACCCCTTGCCCGCCTCGCCGGCCCGGGCGGCCTCGATCGTCGCGTTCAGCGCGAGCAGGTTCGTCTGCTCCGCGATGCTCGTGATGACCTTGACGACGTTCCCGATCTCCTGGGACGACGTGCCCAGGCGCGCGACCTGGTCGTTGGTGACCGCCGCGGCGTCGGTGGCCTGCCCGGCGACCTTGGCCGCCTGCGAGGCGTTCTGCGCGATCTCCCGGATCGAGGCGCCCATCTGCTCCGCGCCGGCCGCCACCGTCTGCACGTTGCGCGACACCTGCTCCGCGGCCGCCGCGACGACGCCGGCCTGCGCGCTCGTCTCGTCCGAGCCGGCGACCACCTGGGTCGACGCCGCCGACAGCTCCTCTGCCGCCGCGGCGACGGTCTGCGCCGTCTCGACGACGCCGGACACCACGCCGCGCAGGCTCCCCTGGGCGGTGGCGAGCGAGCGGGCCATGTCGCCCAGCTCGTCGGCCGTGCGCACGTCTGCGCGGACGGTGAGGTCGCCCTCGGCCATCGCCTCGAGCGCGTGCCGCACCTGGCCGGCGCCCTGCGCGAGCCGCCGCGACACGACGAACCCGATCGCCAGCACGAGCGCCAGGCCCACGACCAGCAGCACGACGACGGTGACGAGGGTGCGGGTCACCAGGGCGGACGCCTCGTCGGTGCTCGCGTCCGCGACCTCGGCCACCGACTGGTTCTCCAGCGCGATGGCGTCGGCCGCGACGGTGGTCTGCGGCAGGATCTCGGCGCGGTAGAACGCCGCCGCGCCGGTCACGTCGCCCTCGTCGGCCATCGGGAACAGCTCGTCCTGCGCCAGGCGGACCATCTCGTTCCAGCCCGAGTCGAAGTCGGACCACGCCTGGTCGTTGACCGCGAGGTCGTCGTACGCGGCCTGCTGGTCCTGGATCTTCGTCACGTACTCGGCGAGCTGGTCGCGCAGGTCGGCACGGACGTCCGGCGCCGCCGCCGGGTACTCGACCATCCGCGCGCGGCCCGCCTGCAGCGCCCGCTGCAGGTCGCTGACCTGGCCGAGCTGGGCGACGTACGCGCCCTCCTTCGCGACCTCGTCGCGCAGCTGCACGAGGCTGGTCGCCGCCGCGACGACGACGAGCACGGCCACGAGGCCGGCGGCGGCGAGCAGGCCGAGCACCTTGCCGGCGATGGACAGCCGCATCCCGCGGGCGCGGGACGGGGCGGTGGCGGTTCGGGACATGGACGCTCCACTGCGTGCGGGGCGACGTCGAGCCGCGCGGCTGCGCACGGGCCGGGCGCGTCGCCGGGTCGACCACCCCATCGGCAGCGCCCTGACCTGCATGACCATCGTCCCGGGTGAAGCCGCGCCCGCCGGGGCCGCGGACGGGCGCCGCCCGGCCTACGGTTCTCGGCCGCGCCCACGGCGACCGCAGTGGGCTCGGCGGGAGACCGTAGGCGGGGCGGCCGGGCAGCACGACGGCCCTGCCGGGCACGCGTGCTGCGTGCCGCGACAGGGCCGTGCGTCGTCGGTCAGGCCGCGGTGGCCTGGTCGACGTCCAGGACCAGCAGCAGCCGGCCGTCGAGCTTGTGCGCCCCGAGGATCAGCGGGCGCAGCGCGGCGTCGAGGGTCTCCGGCGGGGCCTCGAACGTCTCGGGGCCGACCTCCATGACGTCGCCGATCTCGTCGACCAGCAGGCTCACGGGCTCCCCCGCCACCTGCACGACGACCATCATCGGCTCCGCGTCCTCGCCGAGCGGCTCCAGGCCGAGGCGGGGGCGCAGGTCGACCGTGAGGACGACCTGGCCGCGGAGGTTCACCAGGCCGGCGACGGCCGGCGGGGACAGCGGCACGCGGGTGCGGACGTGCGAGCGCAGCGCCTCCTGGACCCGGGTGACGTCGACCCCGTACAGGCTCCCGCCGAGGCTGAACGTGACGTACTGGCTCATCGGGTGGCTCCCACCAGCTCGGACCCGCCGACCTGCGTCGGGAGGTCGTCGTACGTGGAGCGGTGCTCGGGCCGCTCGTCGTAGAACGCCGCGTCCGCGGCGAGGATCGCGCGGCGCACGTCCAGCAGCTCCGTGACCTTGTCGCCGAGCACCGTCGAGCCGACCAGGCCGGCGTCCTCGATGTCGGAGTGCCGGGCCGAGTCGTCGTCGACGATGTCCACGATCTCCCGGACCACGAGGCCGACGCTGCGGCCCGCGCGGCTGTACACGACCAGCAGCAGCTCGGACGACTCCTCGGACCCGTAGGCGCCGAGGATCCGGTCGAGGCGGGCCAGCGGCAGGATCGTCCCGCGGTACTGCACGACCTCCCGGCCGCCGACGTACTCGACCTGGTCGGCCTGCACGTGCTCCAGGCGGGCGACCGACGCGAGCGGCATGGCGACCTGGCGGCCGCCGCCGATCCCGACGACCAGCACCTGCTGGGTGTCGCGGATCGCGTTCGCCGCGGCGTTGTCGTGCGCGTCCCGGGCGGCGACGTCGAGCTCGCCGGCCAGGGCGCGGCGGGCGATGGCCTGCACGTCCAGGATCAGCGCGACGTGGCCGTCGCCCAGGACGGTCGCGCCGGAGTACGCGCCGATCGCCTTGAGGCGGGCGGACAGCGGCTTGACCACGATCTCCTCGGTGTTCAGCACCCGGTCGACCAGGAGGCCGAACCGCTGCTGGTCCGACTGGACGACGGCGATGACCGCGTTCTCGGGCCGCTCGCCGCCGACCTCGAGGACCTCCGAGAGCGACACCAGCGGCAGCAGCTCCCCGCGCAGCCGGTACACGGCCGCCTCGTGGATGTGCTCGATGCCGGACTCCGAGCGCTGCGAGTCGAGCGCCACCAGCTCCAGCAGGTTCACCTGCGGGATCGCGTACAGGTCGCCGCTGCACTCCACCGTCAGCGCCGGCATGATCGCCAGCGTCAGCGGGATGCGCAGCCGCCACGTCGTCCCGCGGCCCACGACCGAGTCGACCTCGACCGCGCCGCCGATCGACTCGATCTTCGTGCGGACGACGTCCATGCCGACGCCGCGGCCGGAGACGTTGGACACGACCTCGGCTGTCGAGAAGCCCGGCAGGAACAGCAGCTGCAGCAGGTCGGCCTGGCCCATCGACGCGACCTGGTCGGCCGTGCGCAGGCCCTTCTGGACCGCCTTGGCGCCGATCTTCTCCGGGTCGATGCCCCGGCCGTCGTCGGCGACCTCCACGACCACCTGGCCGGACGCGTGGTAGGCGCGCAGGCCCAGGACGCCCTTCGGCGCCTTGCCCGCAGCGACGCGGTCCGCCGAGGCCTCGATGCCGTGGTCGACCGCGTTGCGCACCAGGTGCGTCAGCGGGTCCTTCACGGCCTCCAGCAGGCTGCGGTCGAGCTCGGTGTCACCGCCGGACAGCTCCAGCTGCACCTCGCGGTGGCACGCGGCCGCGACGTCGCGGACCATGCGCGGCATCTTCGACCACAGGTGCTCGATGGGCTGCATGCGGGTCTTCATGACCCCCTCCTGCAGCTCGCCGGCGATGAGGTTGAGGCGCTGCGCGGAGCGGGCCAGGTCGACGTCGTCGGTGCCCGTGGCGAGGCGGCTGATCTGGTTGCGGGCCAGGACCAGCTCGCCGACCTGGCGCATGAGGGCGTCGAGCAGGTCGACGTCCACGCGGATCGACGCGTCGGCGGCGCCGCCGCGGAGCGAGCCGAGCTCCTCGGTCGGTGCCGCGGGCGCGGCGGCGGCCGGGGCGGGGGCGGGGGCCGCGGCCGGAGCGGGGGCCGGGGCGGCGACCGGTGCCGGGGCGGCGA
>NZ_JAGXJG010000522.1:0-239 GCF_019091725.1 Cellulomonas sp. GbtcB1
ACGGCTGCACGGAGACGGGCAGGAGCGCGACGTGGGTGTAGCCCACCTCGAGGACGTACGCGGTGAGCTGGGAGGCGAGCGCGCGGTAGGGCCGGCCCAGCCGCCAGGAGCCGAGGTGCACCTCGTAGATGCTCACCGGGCCGGAGTGCGGGTCGGGCGAGCGGCGCTGGTCGATCCAGTCCTGGTCGCCCCAGGTGTACTCGGGCTCCACGACGACGGCCGCGGTGGCCGGCGGGACC
>NZ_JAGXJG010000523.1:0-239 GCF_019091725.1 Cellulomonas sp. GbtcB1
TCGCCCGCGGGCCCGACAGGGCCGGGGTACGGGTGGAGGGGGTCGGGGCGCGGGGCGGGCATGGGTCCCGCCTCGCACCCCGAACCCGGCTGTGGACGACGGGCGAACGGGGTCCCGGGGCCTCTAGCGTGGTCGGCATGGCGGCGGGAGCGGCGGTGTCGCAGGCGGCGCCGGCGCCCGGGCCGGCCGAGTGGCTGGCGGAGCTCCTGCTGTCCCCGGGGCCGGCGGCGCTGGCGGCC
>NZ_JAGXJG010000524.1:0-239 GCF_019091725.1 Cellulomonas sp. GbtcB1
GTTCGTGGTGGTGGTCGTGCTCGTGGCTGTCGTCCTCCTCGCGAGCCTCATGGTCGGCCGCACGTTCTACCCGCCGGCCGACGTGCTCCGCGTGATGCTGGGGCAGGACGTCCCGGGCGCCACGTTCACCGTCGGGCGGATGCGCCTGCCGCGCGCGGTCCTGGCCGTCGTCGCCGGGGCCTGCTTCTGCCTGGGCGGCGTGGGTTTCCAGGCCATGCTGCGCAACCCGCTAGTCCTCC
>NZ_JAGXJG010000525.1:0-239 GCF_019091725.1 Cellulomonas sp. GbtcB1
TAATTACTCAACCAAGAGTGGCGAGTACTCAAACTGGGAATGAGAAATGATTAACAGAAAGCTGAAAATAACAATGAGACAAAGGATTATAGTGGTTCAGTCAGATCACGGTCTGCTTAGTCCACTGTAGCAAGAGTTTCGTAGGTCTCATTTCACGGTGGATCACCCCTTTATATACAAAGTAGGTGTCCAATCGGTTACATAAGGATCACATTCATTGTTCATCCATTATTTACATA
>NZ_JAGXJG010000526.1:0-238 GCF_019091725.1 Cellulomonas sp. GbtcB1
CGCCAGGTGCAGCGCGGTCGACTGCCCCTGCTCCCCCGCGGCCGCGTCGCGCACGGACGCGGCGTACCCCGCGGGGTCGGTGACGTCGTGCCCGGTCGCCGCGACGGCAGCGCGCACGTCCCCGGCCGCGGCCGGGTCGTCGGCGCGGGCGGGCAGCACACCGCCCTCGGCCCCCGCGGCGGCGGTGGTCCCGGCCCCGATCAGGTAGTCGCCGAGCCCGGGCCCCCGCTCGTAGACG
>NZ_JAGXJG010000527.1:0-238 GCF_019091725.1 Cellulomonas sp. GbtcB1
CACGCTGCTCGTGCAGGGCGGCACGCTGGGGTGGCTGGTGCGCCGGCTCGGCCTGGTCCGCGACGGCGCCGACGATCGGGCCGAGGTGGACCGGCTGGCGGGGGAGATGGCGGTGGCGGCCGCGGGGCTGCTCGGCCATCCCGACCTGCGCCGGCCCGACGGCACCCCGTACGACGCGGGGGTCCTGGAGAAGGCCCGGCGGATCGCCGAGCGGCAGGGGGGCGAGCTCGACGAGGGC
>NZ_JAGXJG010000528.1:0-238 GCF_019091725.1 Cellulomonas sp. GbtcB1
CGCGCCGGTGAAGGTCACCGTCAAGAAGTGACCTGAGCCCCGCACGAGGACGGGCCCCCGCCCGCCGGTGCGATCCGGTGGGCGGGGGCCCGTCGTCGTCCCCGCGTCGCCTCCGTGTCGTCGTCCGGTGGGATGCTGCCGGGCGTGTACACCGAGCGACCGTCGACCCGCGTCCCGGGTGCCGTGCTGTGGTCGGTGCCCGCGCCCGAGCCCGGCCGTGGCGCACCCGTGGCGGCGT
>NZ_JAGXJG010000529.1:0-238 GCF_019091725.1 Cellulomonas sp. GbtcB1
GGCCGCCCTCACCCCGGCACCCTCGGGGGCCAGCGGCCCGTCGAGGATCGTGATGCCGCCGGTGTGGTGGATCGGGTTGTCCAGCGCGCGCAGGATCTTGCCGTCCGGGGCGGGCGGGGCGACGTCGGCGAGGTTCTCCGCGACGGTCTTGCCGGTGACGGTGAGGCAGTCGCCGTGGATCAGTCCGGCGTCGAGCAGCGCCTTCATGATCACCGGGACGCCGCCGATGCGGTCGACG
>NZ_JAGXJG010000530.1:0-238 GCF_019091725.1 Cellulomonas sp. GbtcB1
CTGCTCGTCGGACGTGCCGGTGTCCGTCGCCATAGGAAAGTGGATGGCGCCGGCGCTGATCTGCCGGGCGGTCGACGGCTCGCCGTGCGGCCAGGTCAGCGCCATGCCGACGGCGGCGGACAGCACGAGCGGCAGCAGGATCGCGGCGATGACGCGGCGGGTGCGCGGGGCGGCGGGGGGGGGCACGGGGGCGGTTCTGCCGGGTGCGCGGGGATCGCGCCGCGGGGCGTGCCGCCCG
>NZ_JAGXJG010000531.1:0-238 GCF_019091725.1 Cellulomonas sp. GbtcB1
GAAGGACCTCCAGGAGCTGCTGGCCACCGAGGCGTCCGACGCCGATCGCGAGCGCCGGTACCACCGGTTGGCGAAGGTCATCGACCGGATCCGCCGGACGTCCCCGGTCTTCGCCGACCTGGTCGACGTGCGCCGGCACGTGCGGCTGAGCGCGGAGAAGGTCGACCTCGACGGGACCCACGTCCCGCTGTACGACCACATCGGCGAGAAGACCGGCGGGGGGGCGCAGGAGATCGGG
>NZ_JAGXJG010000054.1:0-29772 GCF_019091725.1 Cellulomonas sp. GbtcB1
GGCCGCGGGCGGCGCGGGCGGCACCGAGCCCGCGGCCGCGCGGCCGGCCGACCCCGCAGAGACCACCCCCGACCCGCACGCCGTCGTCACCACCGGCCCCTCCTCCGCCCGCCGGTACGGGCGCGGCGGGGCGGCGGTGGCCGCCGCGACGAGCGCCGTGCTCGTCGCGGCGGTCGCGATCGTCGGCGTCCAGCTGCACGAGGCCCGCGAGCACGCGGCCGAGGACGAGCGGCGCGCCGAGGCGATCGGCCTGACCGCCGAGCTGTCCGCCGCCGAGGACGACTTCCTGTCCGAGCAGCGCCGCACCGCCGAGTCCGAGGCGTCCCGCCGGTCGACCGAGGCCGCCGCCCGGGTCGCCCGCGAGCAGGCCGAGGCCGAGGAGGCCGCGCGCGTCGCCGCCGAGCAGGCCGCAGCAGAGGCCGCCGCCGCGGAGGCCGCCCGTGCCGCGCAGGAGCAGGCCGAGGCCGGCGCCGCGGCCGCCGCGCGGGCGGGCGCGGGATCCGGCTCCGGCGGGGCCCCCGCGGGCGCGCCGAGCAACCCCGGCATCGCGGGCTGGGTCGACGGGCGGCCGGTCGACGGCCAGGGCAACGTGCTGTGGGTGACGTCGGTGCCCACCGCCGACGGCGACGGCTCGAACGGCCACATGCCCGCCTCGCAGATGTGCCAGGTGCCGTGGGGCACCGACCAGCTGGGGTTCGCCCAGTACCTGCGCTGCGACGCCGCCGACGCGCTCACCGCGCTGAACGACGCGTTCCGGGCCCGGTTCGGCGCGTCGCTCGACATGGACCTCACCTACCGGTCGTACGACGACCAGGTGGCGATGAAGGCGGCGTTCGGCGGGCTCGCCGCGGCGCCCGGCACGTCGTCGCACGGGCTCGGCACGGCGCTGGACGTGCAGGAGTGGGTCGGCACCTACGGGTTCGGCACCGCCCGGTACGACTGGCTGGTCGCGAACGGGCCGACCTACGGCTGGTACGCCCCGGCCCGCGTCCGGCAGGGCCAGCCCTACGAGGAGTACTGGCACTTCGAGTATGGCCCGGGCCGCACCTCCTGACCCGCGGGCCGGTCGACCGGTCGGGCCCGGGGTCCTGTGGCACAGTGACGAGGTACCCCGGCCGCCGCCGACGGGGGCGGCGACGAGGCCGCGCCCGGACGGCCGGGCGCGATGCCCAGGAGGCCTCTGCATGACCGCGACCGCTCCGACCGGGACGTCCCCGTCGCCCACCCCCGCGACGCCCGCCCCGCGCACCTCCTCCCCCCTGACGACGGCGCTCGCCCAGCTGTCGTCGGCCGTCGACCTGCTCGGGTACGACGACGGCCTGCACCAGATGCTCGCAACCCCGCGCCGCGAGCTGCACGTCGCCGTGCCCCTGCGGCGGGACGACGGCCGGATCGAGCTGCTGTCCGGCTACCGGGTGCAGCACAACATCTCCCGCGGCCCCGGCAAGGGCGGCCTGCGGTACGCGCCGGGCGTCGACATCGACGAGGTCCGGGCGCTGGCGATGTGGATGACCTGGAAGTGCGCCGTCGTCGAGCTGCCGTACGGCGGAGCCAAGGGCGGCGTGGCCATCGACCCGCGCGGCTACTCCCCCGCCGAGCTCGAGCGCGTGACCCGGCGGTACACCTCCGAGGTGATGCCGATCATCGGCCCGGAGCGGGACATCATGGCGCCCGACGTCGGCACGACCGAGCAGACGATGAGCTGGGTGATGGACACGTACTCGGTGAACTCCGGGTACACGATCCCGGCCGTCGTCACCGGCAAGCCGCTCGCCGTCGGCGGGTCGCTCGGCCGGGCGACCGCCACCTCCCGCGGCGTCGTGCACGCGACCGCCGCCGCGCTGGCCGACGCCGGGACGGAGCTGTCCGAGGTGACGGCCGCGGTGCAGGGCTTCGGCAAGGTCGGCTCGCACGCGGCGCGGTTCCTCGCGGAGGGCGGTGCGCGCGTCGTCGCCGTCAGCGACCAGTACGGCGGCGTGCACCACCCGGGGGGCCTGGACGTGGCCGCGCTGCACACCCACGTTGCCGAGACCGGGTCGGTGGTCGACTTCCCCGGCGCGGACCCGGTGACGAACGCGGAGCTGCTGGCGCTCGACGTCGACGTGCTCATCCCCGCGGCCACCGAGGACGTGCTGGACGAGGACGCCGCCGCGGCGGTCAAGGCCCGCTGGGTGGTGGAGGGCGCGAACGGCCCGACGACCAGCGCGGGCGACCGGGTGCTCGCCGACCGCGGGATCACCGTCGTCCCCGACATCCTCGCGAACGCCGGCGGCGTGGTCGTGTCGTACTTCGAGTGGGTGCAGGCGCAGCAGGCGTACTGGTGGACCGAGCGCGAGATCGAGGACCGGCTGGAGCAGCGCATGCGCTCGGCGTACGCCGCCGTGGCGCAGCGGGCCCGCGCCGACGGCATCACGCTGCGGGACGCCGCGCTGGTGATCGGGGTGCGGCGGGTGGCCGAGGCGCACCAGCTCCGGGGGCTGTACCCCTGATCGGCGCCGCGGCAGGCGTGTGACGAGGGACGCGGCCGGCCCCGGGAAGTCCCCGGGCGCCGGCCGCGTTGCCCCTGAGGTGAGCACCCCCGACGCCGCCCGCGCGCACCAGCCCGTCGTCCGCCCCGAGGTCCCCCTGTCCGTGCTGGACCTGTCCCCCGTCGGGACGGGCGCCACCAGCGCCGACGCGCTCGCCGACTCCACCGCGCTCGCCCGGCGCGCCGACGCCCTGGGCTACCGCCGGTTCTGGGTCGCCGAGCACCACAGCATGCCCGCGGTCGCGTCGACCTCCCCCGGCGTGCTGCTCGCGCACCTCGCCGCGTCGACCGACCGCATCCGGGTCGGCTCGGGCGGTGTCATGCTGCCGAACCACCCGCCGCTGGTGATCGCCGAGCAGTTCGCGATGCTGGAGGCGCTGCACCCGGGCCGGGTCGACCTGGGCATCGGGCGCGCGCCGGGCGCCGACCCGATGACCGCCGCCGCGCTGCGCCGCACCGTCGAGGGCCTGGGCGCCGAGGACTTCCCCGCCGAGCTGCTGGACGTGCTGCACCTGCTGGGCCAGCTGCCCTCGGGTCGCGCCGCGTCCGCCGTCGCGCAGCGGCTGCGCGCCACCCCGGTGCCGGCCGGCACGCCCGAGGTCTGGCTGCTGGGCTCGTCGACGTTCAGCGCGCAGCTCGCCGGCGAGCTCGGCCTGCCGTTCTCCTACGCGCACCACTTCGGCACCGGCATCACGACCACGGCCGCCGAGGTGTACCGCTCGGCGTTCCGCCCGTCCGAGGTGCTGGACGCCCCGCACCTCATGGTGTCGGCGTCGGTGATCGTGGCCGAGTCGGAGGAGCGGGCGCAGTGGCTCGCCGGGCCGTCGAAGGTCATGGCGCTGCGGCTGCGGAGCCGGGGCGCGCTCGCGCCGATCGAGACGCCGGAGGACGCCGAGAAGCTGCTCGCGGACCTCGACCCGGTGCAGGCCGCGGAGTTCTTCGCGAAGGTGGCGGGCACGCAGATCGCGACCACGGCGCAGCCGGCCGCGGCCGCCCTGCGCGAGCTCGTGGAGCGCACCGGCGCGGACGAGCTGATCGTCACGGCGACCACCCACGCGGTCGAGGACCGCATCGCGACCCTGGAGGCCCTGGCCGCCGCCTGGTGACCGCGCCGCGCGGCAGCCCGGGTGCACGCCACCTACGATCTCCGGCCTCGCCACCTCCGGTCGGAGGCGGCGAAGCCGGAGACCGTAGGCGGGACGATCCCACGCGACACGGCGCGCCGACGCGGCGGGCGCGCGGTGCGGCGCGCGGTGGCAGGATCGGCCCCATGGACGAGGTCGTCGGGCGCACGTGGCGGTTCACCGAGGTCGCGGGCGTGCCGCTCGACGACGGGCCGGAGCGCGCGCACCCGGCGCTGACGTTCTCCGGGGACGGCCAGGTCTACGGCACCGGCGGCGTCAACCGGCTGCGCGGCACCTGGTCGTTCGCCCCGGACGGTGGCGACGCCGACCCGGACGGGCCCGCGCCCGACGACGCCGATCCGGGCCGGCCCGCGCCCGCCGACCCGGGCGGAGTGGAGCCCGACGACCCCGCCCCCGGCACCCGCACCGGCACGCTCACGTTCGGGCCGATGGTGACCACGCTCATGGCCGGCACGCCCGAGCACATGGCCCGGGAGCGGGCGGTGCTCGACCTGCTGGCCCACCCCGTGCGCGCAACGGTCGCGGACGGCGCCCTGGTGCTCGTCGACGGCGAGGGGCGGGTCAGCCGCCTGCTGCCCGCCCCCGCCGAGGAGTCCGTCTAGTCGACGCGCCCGGTCAGGCGCGCGGCTGCCGCTCCGCCCAGTCCGCGAGCTCGACGCGCGGTCCGGTGTAGAACGGCACCTCCTCGCGCACGTGCCGGCGGGCGCCGGTCGCGCGCAGGTCGCGCATGAGGTCGACGATGCGGTGCAGCTCGTCGGCCTCGAACCCGAGGATCCACTCGTAGTCGCCGAGCGCGAACGACGACAGCGTGTTGGCGCGGACGTCGGCGTAGTCGCGGGCGGCGTGGCCGTGCTCGCGGAGCAGCTCGCGGCGCTCCTCGTCGGACAGCAGGTACCACTCGTAGGACCGCACGAACGGGTACACGCACAGGTAGTCGCGCGGCTCCTCGCCGGCGAGGAACGCCGGGACGTGCCCGCGGTTGAACTCGGCGGGGCGGTGCATCGCCGCGACGGACCACACCGGCAGCAGGTGCGCGCCGAGCTCGCTGGCGCGCAGCCGGTGGAACGCCTGCTGCACGGCCTCGATCGTCGGGGCCCACCACCAGACCATGAGGTCCGCGTCGGCGCGCAGGCCGGCGACGTCGTACCAGCCGCGGACGACGAGGCCCTCGGGGGCGTCGGGGCCGGTCAGCGCGGCGAGCGCCTCCTCGACGACGCGCTTGCGCTCGACACCGTCGGCCGGCAGCGGCTCGGTGGTCTCGAACACCGCGTACATCGCGTACCGGATCGAGGCGTTGATCTCGTCGGCGACCTCGGTGCTGTGCCCGCCGGCCGGCGGCGTCGTGGTGCTCATCGTGCTGCTGCTCCCTCGCTGGTGTCGTCCGCTCGCTGCTGGTTGATCGTGGGCAGGCCCGTGTCGACGCCGGCGCGCTGGAAGCAGCAGCCGACGGCGCACCGGTCGGGCCAGGCGCCGAGCACGCCGACCGTCACCCGCTCGGGGTCCTCGCCGCGCTCGGCGGCAGCGCGCTCGAGCATCAGGTCGACCAGCCCCGCGACGAACGGCGCCCGGGTGGACGCGGACCCGGCGCGCACCGCGGCGACGCCCAGGTCCTTCGCGGTGGCCATCGCCTCGGTGTCGAGGTCGTAGGCGACCTCCATGTGGTCGGACACGAAGCCGATCGGCGACATGACGACCGCGGTGGTGCCGGCCTCGGCGCGCTCGGCGAGCACGTCGTTGATGTCGGGCTCCAGCCACGGCTGCGAGGGCGGGCCGGAGCGCGAGCAGAACGCCAGGCTCCAGTCCGGCGACACACCGAGGTCGGCGGCCACGAGCTGCGCCACCTCGCGGCACGCGTCCTGGTGCTGGGCCAGGTAGCCCGGGCGCGCGGCGGCGGAGCCGGCCTCCATCGCGAGCGGGATCGAGTGCGTGACGAACAGCAGCGGCGCCTCGGCCGCCACCTCGGCGACCGGCCGGCCGACCTGGGCGGCCAGCTCGGTGAACGCCTCGACCACGGCGTCGGCGTTCGCGCGCACGAACCCCGGGTGGTTGAAGTAGTGCCGCAGCTTGTCGACCTGGACGCCCGCGGCGGCCTCGGCGTCGGCGCAGCCGTCCGCCTCCCCCGCCACGCCTGCGAGCGCCGCGGCGACGTGCTCGCGGTACTGCCGGCAGCCGGAGTACGAGCCGTAGGCGCTGGTGACGACCGCGAGCACGCGGGACGTGCCGCGCTCGCGCAGGTCCGCCAGGGCGCCGTCGGTGTACGGCTCCCAGTTGCGGTTGCCCCACGCGAGCGGGGTGTCGATGCCACGGGCGTCGAGCTCGGCTCGCAGGGCGGCGAGCAGCTCGCGGTTCTGGTCGTTGATCGGGCTGCGGCCGCCGAAGAGCGCGTAGTGCTGGCTGACCTCGACCAGGCGCTCCTCGGGGATGCCCTTGCCGCGGGTCACGTTGCGCATGAACGGCAGGACGTCCTCGGGCTTCTCCGGGCCGCCGAACGAGAGGAGGAGGAGGGCGTCGTACGGTGCGAGCGACGACGCCGTCACGGTGGGGGAAGACACCGCCTCATCATCCCATCGGCCCCCGCACCCGCCCGCCGGGAGGCGGACCACTCAGGCGTGATCTTGATACGACGGCGCGTCAGATCGCGGGGCGGCGCGGGCGGGCGCCGCGCCGGGCGCGGGCGTCACCCCTTCACCGCCCCACCCAGCCCCGCGCCCCGCAGGAACAGCCGCTGGAACACCAGGAACAGCAGCACCGGGATCAGCGTCGAGATCGCCAGCGCCGCCATCAGCACCCCGAGGTCGGTGGTGGCCTGCAGCGACGGCAGCCGCACCGAGAGCGGCTGGATGTCCGGGTCCCGCAGCACGAGCAGCGGCCACAGGAAGTCCTTCCACGACGCGATGATCGCGAACACCGACACCACGCCGAGGATCGGCCGGCTCATCGGCAGCACGATCGACCAGAACAGCCGGAACGGCCCGGCCCCGTCGACCCGTGCGGCCTCGAACACCTCCCGCGGCAGGCTGTCGAAGAACCGCTGCATCAGCAGCACGTTGAACGCGCTCGCCCCCGCCGGCAGCCAGACCGCCCAGTACGAGTTCATCAGCGACCGGCCGAGCAGGGGCGGGTCGAGGATCACCAGGTACAGCGGTACCAGCAGCACGACGGCCGGCACGAACAGCGTCGCCAGCACCGCCGCCTGCACGACCTTCGCGTACCGCGGCCGGAGCACCGACAGCAGGTAGCCGCCGGTGGTCGCGACCAGGACCTGGCTGGCCCACGCCCCCGCGGCGAGCACCACCGTGTTGAGGAAGTACCGGCTGACCTGCACGTCGTTCCACGCGGCCGACAGGTTGTCCCAGGCGACGCCGTTCGGGAACACGGCCAGCGGCGTGCGCAGGATGTCCTGGGTCGGGGTGACCGCGAACTTGGCGAGCAGGACCAGCGGGCCCAGGCCGCACAGCACGAGCAGCGCGAGCAGCACGCCGTGCGAGAGCCGCATCGACCGGCGGACCAGCGGCCGGCGCCAGTCGGCAGGCGACAGGGCGCCCCGGTCGGCCTCGTCGGGGCGGGTCCCGGAGCGGCGGCCGAGGCGCGGTCCGCGGCGGGGGCCGCCCGGGTCCGCCGGGGAGGCCGCCGCCCCCGCAGCGACCTCCGCCGCGGCGACGTCGGCCGCCGTGGTCGGACCGGCGGGACTCGTCGACGTCGTCATGTCTGGCTCCAGGACCGGGTGAGGCGGAAGTACACGACGGACAGCACGGCCAGCACCGCGGCGAGCATGAGGCTCAGCGCGGTCGCCGCCCCGTAGTCGCCGCCGAGGCTCTGCCCGAACGCGTACCGGTAGACGAGCAGCAGCACCGTGATCGTCGCGTTCGCCGGCCCGCCGTCGGTGAACAGGTACGGCTCCAGGAAGACCTGCGCGGTCCCGATGATCTGCAGGATGAACGTGATGAGCAGGACGCCGCGCAGCTGCGGCATCGTCACGTGCCAGACCTTGCGCCAGACCGACGCCCCGTCGACCTCGGCGGCGTCGTACAGCTCCCCCGGCACCGACGTGAGCGCGGCCAGGTAGATGATGATCGTCCCGCCGGCCGCGGCCCAGGTCGCCTCCAGCACGAGTGACGGCATCGCCCAGTCCGCGTCCTGCAGCCAGGGCACCGGCCCGGCGCCGACCCAGCCGAGCATCGTGTTGAACACGCCCTCGGGCCGCGCGTCGAAGAAGAACTTCCACAGCAGCACGGCGACGACGGGCGGCACCACCACGGGCAGGTACGCCAGCGCGCTGTACAGGCCCTTGGCCCGGCGGACCTCGCTCATCAGGACGGCGGCCAGCAGCGGCACCGGGTAGCCGAAGAGCAGGGCCAGCGCCGCGAACCACAGCGTGTTGCCGACCGCGGTGGCCAGCAGCGGGTCGGCGAGCACCGTGCGGAAGTTGTCCAGGCCGACCCAGGCGGTCGTGACCAGGTTGGTCTCCTGGAGGCTCATCACCACGGCCTTGCCGATCGGCAGCCAGGAGAACAGCCCGAACACCACCAGCAGCGGCAGCGCGAAGACGAGCGTGCTCAGCCCGCCGCGGCGGACCCAGGTGAGAGGGGTCCGCCGCGGCGAGGTGGCACGAGCCTCGTGGGTCAGGGCCACGTCAGCCCGCGTTCTTGTCGAGGATCGCCTGCACGTCCGCGTCCGCCTGCTCCAGCAGCGCGTCGATGTCGGCGTCCTCGTCGGTCAGCACCGCCTGGACCACCGTGTCCAGGGCGCCGTACAGCTCCTGGGTCGAGCCGGCCGGCTCCGGGACCAGGGGCTGGTCGAAGATGACGTCGGTGAACCCGGTCATCTGGTCGAGCGGCACGTTCACCAGGTCGGCGATCCAGGTCTGCGACTCGTCGTACTGCTCCTGGCTGAAGATCGGCAGCACCGGGGTGCCGACCGGCTGGTCCGAGGCCACGAGCGTCTCGGCGTCCTTCACCGCGGCGTCCTGGTCGGTGAGCTTGCGCAGGTAGTAGAAGTCGATCCACTTCACGGCGGCCTCCTTCTGCGCCTCGGAGGCCGAGGTGCTGACCGCGGCGAGCGTCCCGCCGCCGAGCACGCCCGCGTCGTCGCCCTCGAGCGGCACGGCGGTCAGGCCGTAGTCGTCGGGGTTGATCGCGTTCGTCTGCACCAGCGAGGTGTAGACGTCCGAACCCGAGGTGTACATGCCGACCTGGCCCGCCGCGAACGCCTGGTTGATCGACGACCAGTCCAGCAGGAAGTTCGCGCCCATGGAGTTGTCCTCCCAGCGCAGGTCGTGCAGGTACTCCAGGGCCTCCTTCGTGCCGTCGTTGTCCAGCGTGGCGGTGTAGGTGCCGTCGTCGTTCGTCTCCTGGACACGGCCCCCACGGGCGTACGTCGCGACGGTGAGCTGCCAGCCGCCCGTGTTGTTCTGCGTCATCGTGGCGTAGCCCGCCTGGCCGGTGGCGTCGGCGATCGCCTTGGCGTCCGCGCGCACCTCGTCCCAGGTGGTCGGCGGGTCGTCGGGGTCGAGGCCCGCCTGCTCGAACAGCGCCCGGTTGTAGTGCAGGCCGATGCCGTAGACCGACTTGGCCGGGATCGCGTACACCTTGCCGTCGGCGCCGGTGCCGGCTTCCAGGACGTTCGGGTTGAAGTCGTCGGCGTAGGGCAGCGCCTGGACCTGCGCGTCGATGTCGGCGAGCTGGCCGTTCTCGATCAGCGTCTTGCCGTCGGTGAACGGGATCTCGAACACGTCGGGCAGCGTGCCGCCGGCGAGCTGGGCGGCGAACGTCGTCGCCTTCCACTCGTACTCCTCGGGCTGCACGTCGATGTCCGGGTTCGCCTCCTCGAACTGGGCGACCTGCTCGTCGAAGGCGTCGAACGCCTCCTGCTCCGAGCCGGGCAGCAGGGACACGACCCGCAGGACGGTCTTGCCGCCCGACGTGCCGTCGCCCTCGCCGGCGTCGTCGGAGCCGCTGCTGCACGCGGCGAGCAGGGTGAAGGACAGCGCGCCGGTCAGGGCGAGCGCCGTCGTGCGTGAGGACCTCATCGTCACTCCTCGGGTCGGGTGGTGCGGTGGGTGGTGGGTGGTCAGGCGGCGCGGAGCCAGGCCGCGGTGTCGGGGTCGAGCGCGGTGCCGTCGGTGGGGCCGCTGGCCAGCAGCACGCCGCGGTGCGGGGGCAGCGGGACCGGGCCGGCGGACAGGTTGACGACGCACAGCACGTCGCCGCGGGCGAAGGCCAGCACGCCCGGGCCGGCGTCGAGCCAGCGCAGGTCGCCGTCGCCGAGGCCGGGCTCCGCGCGGCGCAGGGCGAGCGCGGCGCGGTACAGCCGGAGCATCGAGCCGGGGTCGGCCTCCTGGGCCGCGACGGTCCGGTCGGCCCAGCCGGCGGGCTGCGGGAGCCACGGGCCGGCGGTCGCCCCGTCGAGCCCTCCGGGCGAGAAACCGTACGGCGGCCGGTCGCCCCACCACGGCAGCGGCACCCGGCAGCCGTCCCTCCCGGGGTCCACCCCGCCGGACCGCTCGTGCATCGGGTCCTGCACCGCCTCGGGCGGGAGGTCCTCGACCTCGGGCAGCCCGAGCTCGTCCCCCTGGTACAGGTACAGCGAGCCCGGCAGCGCGGCGGTGAGCAGCGCGGCCGCCCGGGCCCGGCGGGTCCCGAGGTCGAGGTCGGTCGGCGTCCCCGCGCGCTTGGCGGCGAACGCGAACGACGAGTCCGCCCGGCCGTACCGCGTCACCGGGCGGGTCACGTCGTGGTTCGACAGCACCCAGGTGGCCGGGGCGCCGACGTCGCGGTGCGCGGCCAGCGTGCGGTCGACCGACGCCCGGAGCGCGGCGGCGTCCCACGGCTGGGCCATCACGTCGAAGTTGAACGCGGTGTGCATCTCGTCGGGGCGCAGGTAGGCCGCGAACCGCTCGGCGTCGTCCAGCCACACCTCCCCGACCAGCACCCGGGTGCCGGCGTAGGAGTCGGCGACCTTGCGCCAGGCGCGGTAGACGTCGTGCAGCTCGTCGCGGTCGAGGTGCGGGTGCCCGCCGGGGCTCGTCGCCGTGCCGGGGGCCGGGAGCTCCGGCAGCGCCGGGTCCTTGACCAGCAGCGCGGCCGAGTCGACCCGCACGCCCGCGACGCCCCGGTCGAACCAGAACCGCAGCACGTCCTCGTGCTCGGCCCAGACGTCCGGGTGGGTCCAGTTCAGGTCCGGCTGCTGCGCGGTGAACAGGTGCAGGTACCACTCCCCCGGCGTGCCGTCCGGGTTCGTCGTCCGCGTCCAGGTCTCGCCGCCGAAGCTCGACTCCCAGTGCGTCGGGATGCCCGCGCCGTCCGGGCCGGTGCCCGGGTGGAACCAGAACCGCTCGCGCTCCGGGGAGCCCGGGCCCGCGGCGAGCGCGGCGCGGAACCACGGGTGCTGGTCCGAGACGTGGTTCGGGACGACGTCGACGATCGTCCGGATGCCGAGCGCCAGGGCCTCGGCGATCAGCGCCTCCGCCTCGGCGAGGGTGCCGAACGCCGGGTCGATCGCGCGGTAGTCGGCGACGTCGTAGCCCCCGTCGGCCATCGGCGACGCGTACCAGGGCGTGAACCACAGCGCGTCGACCCCGAGGTCCCGCAGGTACGGCAGCCGGCTGCGGACGCCCGCGAGGTCGCCGGTGCCGTCGCCGTCGCCGTCCGCGAACGAGCGGACGTAGACCTCGTAGATCACGGCGTCCCGCCACCAGGTGGGGTCGTCGCTCGGGGGATGCACCACGGCGTGCCTCTGCTCTCGGCCGGTCCGCGGTCGTCGGTGACCGCGTAGCAGGGACACTAAATCCGGCGACGGCTCTCGCGCAAGAAGTCGACAGCAGCGTTATCGAAACGCGACACGCGGGCGCGACGGTGTGCGGGGGCGCCGGGAGCGCGGCGGCGCACCCGGTTCGGTGGGTGCAGCCCGGTTCGGTGGGTGCTGGCACCGAACTCGGCGACAGGCACCGAACTCGTGGGCTCGGAGCGACCCGATGCCCGGTCAGGCGGCTCGGGACGTGCGGGCGTGCGAGCGGCGTCCGGCGCGCCGGGCGCGCGGCCGCGCGGGCGGAGGGGCGGGTCGGGGCGGGTCGGGGCGGCGCGGTCGGTCGGCGCAGACGACCCCGGCGGGTCAGGCGCCCGGGGCCGGGGCGGTGCTGCCGCGGACCACGAGCTCCGGCTCGAACAGCAGCTCGTCCGTCGACACCGGGTGCCCGCCGATCAGGCCGACGAGCAGGTCGATCGCCGCCCGCCCCATCGGCTCGATCGGCTGCCGCACGGTGGTCAGCGGCGGCTCGGTGCAGTTCATGAACAGCGAGTCGTCGTACCCCACCACCGACACGTCCTCCGGCACCCGCAGGCCGGCGCGCCGCGCGGCCCGGATCGCCCCGAGGGCCAGCGGGTCGCTCGCGCACACCAGCCCGGTCAGCCCCTGCCGGAGCAGCCGGGTCGCCGCGGCCTGCCCGCTCTCGAGCGAGTAGGCGCTGCGGGCGATCGCGTCGTCCGCGAGCTCCACGCCGAGGCGGGCGGCGGCGGCGCGGGCGGCGTGCAGCTTGCGCTCGGAGGGGACGTGGTCGACCGGTCCCAGCACGAGCCCGATGCGGGTGTGCCCGAGCGACGCCAGGTGCCCGACGGCCTGCTCGACCGCCACCTCGTCGTCGCAGGACACCCGCGGGAACGGCAGCTCCTCGATCGAGGCGTTGATGAGCACGACGGGCAGGCCGCGGTCCGCGAGCAGCGCGTAGTGGTCGTGGTCGGCGCCGCGCTGGGCGAAGTTGCCGCCGGCGAACACGATCCCCGACACCTGCTGGGTGAGCAGCAGGTCGACGTAGTCGGCTTCCGAGACGCCGCCTGCGGTCTGCGTGCAGAGCACCGGCGTGTAGCCCTGCTGCGCGAGCGCGCCGCCGACCACCTCGGCGAACGCCGGGAAGATCGGGTTCTGCAGCTCGGGCAGCACGAGGCCGACGAGGCGGGCGCGCTCGCCGCGCAGCTTGGTGGGCCGCTCGTAGCCGAGCACGTCCAGCGCGGTCAGCACCGCCTGGCGCGTCTGCTCGGACACCCCGGTGCGGCCGTTGAGCACGCGGCTCACCGTCGCCTCGGACACCCCGACCTTCTGCGCGACCTCCGCGAGCCGTCCAGCCATGCTCGCAAGTCTACGACTCGATCGCGCAAGCGGCTTGCAACGATCCGCGCCGCGTCGTCACGCGCTGGCCGCCTCCCGCGGGGCGAGCGCCCGCAGCTGCCCGGCGATGTCCCGGGCCCAGGTCCGGACCGCGTCGAAGTCCCGGTGGTCGCCCTCCTTGGCGCGGGCGCCGGCGATGATGGCCCGCTCCGCGAACGCGAGCTCGCTGCGCAGCAGCCGCCCGGCGAACGCCCGGTGCCCCACCGCCCCGACGTCCTGCATGAGCGCGAGCAGCTCGTGCGGGCTGTTCGCGCGCGCCGCGGGCTGCGTGGCGAGGCCCGAGGAGAACACCCAGACGTGCCGCCGCCGCAGGTCGCCCGCGAGCCGCGCGGCCAGGTCGCGCGCCGACGGCATCCAGTGCGCCGTGTACACCGCCGAGCCGAGCACGACCGCGTCGTACCCGTCGACGTCGACGACGTCCTCCGGCGCGGCCTCGTCGACCACGTGCCCGTCGGCCCGCAGCACGTCCGCGACGGCCGAGCCGATCTCCGCGGTGGCACCGTGGCGCGAGGCCACCGTCACCAGGACGTTCATCGCTCTGCCCTCCAACGGCTGGGTCGCGGCGGTCGCGTCCGACCCCCTCCCGGCCCGGACCCGCCGACATCCATGGTCCGTCGCGGACCGGGCCCCGTCGTGGGCCGGAGGTCCCCCCGGCCGCCGGCCCGTGGCCTGGGAGGCGGCGTCACGGCGCACCCGCGTCCGCGTCGTGACCTGCGGCGTCGTCGCCGCGGTCGAGGTCCGGGATGGCCGGCTGCCCCGCCCGGAGCGCGCCGGCCACGTCCGTGAGCGCCGCGAGCTGCTGCGGGTCCAGGGCCCCGCCGACGTAGTGCGCGATGGCCTGGACGTGCCGCCGGCCGACCTCCTTCTGCAGCGCCGCTCCTGCCGCCGTGAGCCCGACGACGACGCCACGACCGTCGCCCGCCGCCGGGGCGCGCCGCACCCAGCCGGCCTCCTCGAGTCGCTCGACCATCCGGCTCAGGCTCGGCTGGCTGAGCAGGCTCGACTCCCCCAGGTCGCGCAGCCGCAGGCCCTGCGGCGCGCGGGACAGCGTGAACAGGACGTCGTACTCCCGCAGCGTGATGCGGTCCCAGATCGGGTCGCGCTGCAGCCGGCGCATGATCGCGACCTGGGCGCGGAACAGCTCCTCCCAGGCGACCGCCGCGGCCCGCACGTCCACCGCTCCGGCCGCGGGCCCCGGGGCCGCCGCCGTCTCCTGCACCGTCATCGCCGCTCCGTCCGCCGGTCCATGCGTTCGCATCTACCCCCACCCAACCCCGGCGGTCACGGCGGTGTTCCCGCGGCGGCACCCGGCGGCGCGGCTAGTCTGGCCCGATGCAGAACGACGGCGTCCGCTCGACGTACGTGCTGGTCGACGGCGAGAACATCGACGCGACCCTCGGCTCCTCGATCCTCAACGGCCGGCCGACGCCGGAGCAGCGACCCCGCTGGGAGCGCGTGCTGGAGTTCGCGCACCGCACCTGGGGCCAGCAGCCGCGCGGCCTGTTCTTCCTCAACGCCACCAGCGGCACGCTGCCCATGTCGTTCGTGCAGGCGCTGCTCGCGATCGGGTACCAGCCGATCCCGCTGGCCGGCGAGGGCAAGGTCGTCGACATCGGCATCAAGCGCACGCTGGAGGCGCTGGCCGACCGGCAGGGCGACGTCCTGCTCGCCTCGCACGACGGCGACTTCGCCCCCGAGATCGAGGCGCTGCTCGGCGGCGACCGCCGCGTCGGGCTGCTCGCGTTCCGCGAGTTCACCAGCACCGCGCTGAGCCACCTCGCCGACCGCGGGCTGCAGGCGTTCGACCTGGAGACCGACGTCAAGGCCTTCAACGTCACCCTGCCGCGGCTGCGGATCATCCCGCTCGACGAGTTCGACCCGCTGCGCTACCTCTGACGCCTCCGGGCGGGCAGAGTGGGGCCATGGCGACCGCGGAGACCGACCCCGTCCCGCCCGGCGAGCGGGTGCTCGTGCTGCTGCGCGCCGTGAACGTCGGCGGCACGTCCGCGCTGCCCATGGCCGACCTGCGCGCCGCGGCGGCCGACCTCGGGCACGGCGACGTGGCGACGCACCTGACCACCGGCAACCTGCTGCTGGTGCCCGCCACGGGCTCCCCCGGCGACGCCGAGGGGCTGGCCGCGGCCCTGACGAGCGGCCTGCGCGAGCGGCTCGGGCGCCCGCTCGCGCTCACCGTCCGGACCCGGGCGCAGGTCGACGACCTGGTGGCGGCCAACCCGTACCCCGGGCCGGCCGCCAGCGACCCGTCCCACCTCGTCGTGGTGTTCCTCGACGGCCCGGCGCGCGCCGACGGCCGGATGGACCTGTCCTCCTACGGCCGCGAGCGCGGGACCTGGCGTGGCAGCGCGGGGTACGTGCACTACCCGGACGGCATCGGCCGGTCGAAGGTCACCGCCGGGGTGCTCGACCGGATGTCGGGGCGGACGGGGACCGCCCGGAACTGGCGCACGGTGCTGGCGCTGCAGGAGAAGCTCGCCGCCTGAGACCGCGGCGCCCGCGCGGCCTCGCTACCGTGGGCCGCATGACGACCCTGTTCACCCGCATCATCGACGGCGAGATCCCCGGCCGGTTCGTCTGGGCCGACGACCGCGCGGTGGCGTTCGGCACGATCGCCCCGATCACCGACGGCCACGTGCTCGTGGTGCCTCGCGCCGAGGTGGCGTCGTTCACCGAGGCCGACGACGACCTGCTCGCGCACCTGACGGTCGTCGCGAAGGCGATCGGCCGGGCGCAGCAGGCCGCGTGGGACGCGCCGCGCGCCGCGCTGCTGGTGGCCGGGTTCGAGGTGCCGCACCTGCACCTGCACGTGCTGCCGGCGTGGGGCGAGGGCGAGCTGAGCTTCGCGAACGCCCGCCACGACGTCCCGGCCGACCAGCTGGACGCGGCGGCCGAGCGCCTCCGCGACGCCCTGCGGTCCGCGGGCGAGGCCGCGCACGTCCCGGCGAGCCTGGGCTCCCCGGCCCTCTGACCCCGGCCGCCTCGAGTGGAGCGTTCTGCCCGACACGCGCCGGCGTGTCGGGCAGAACGCTCCACCCGTTTCCACCCCGGGGGGTGGTGAGGGGGCCGGGAACGGAGGCGTCAGGCGACCGGGTCGTCCGCGCCGTAGGGGGCCAGGCGCAGCGTGCGCGCGTCGGCCGCCACGATCCGGTCCGCCAGCGCGGCCAGGCTCTCCGGGGTGTCCGTGCCCGCGCGCACGAACCGGCCGTGCAGCGTGTCCAGCCGCCCTGAGCCGAATGCGTCCACCAGCTCCACCGTCGCCTCGACCGGCGTCCACTCGGTGCGGTCGTCGTGCAGCGGCATCGCCTGGGTCATGTCGGTGACGACGACGCCCGGCGCGACGTCGAGCACCGTGACGCCCCGGTCGGCGTACTGCGCGTCGAGCATCGTGGTGAGCCGCGCGAGCGCGCCCTTGCTGATGCCGTAGCCCGTGTACACGCCCGACGGCCGGTGCCCCGAGCCGGAGTTGATGTTCACCACGTGCCCGGAGCCGCGCGCCAGCATGCCCGGCAGCACCGCGTGCGCCAGCAGCAGGGGGCCGCGCACGTTCGTCTCGATCACGCGCCACACGTCCTCGACGTCGTCGGCGACCAGGTCGACCTCGGCCCGCTCGATGACCCCGGCGTTGTTGACGAGCAGGCCCAGCCCGCCGAGGTCCGCGAACGCCTCCTCGACCCGCGCGACCGCCGCGGCGACGGCGTCGCGGTCCACCACGTCGACGGCCTCGACCACGACCCGGGCACCGGGGCGGGCGGCCCGGGCCTCCTCGGCGACGGCGTCGAGGTGCGCGCGGGTGCGGCCGGCGAGCGCGACGTCCCACCCGGCGCGGACCAGGCCGAGCGCGAGGCCGCGGCCGATGCCCCGGCCCGCGCCGGTGACGAGGGCGGTGCGGGGGGCGGGGGCGGCGGCGGGCGTGGCGGCGTCGGAGGTCGTCATGCCCCCATCGTCGCCCATCGGCGCCGCGCCGCCGTCCCGTCCCCGCCGCGCCGCCGCCCCGTCGCCGCCCGTCATCGGCCCGGTCCCGCCCGCCCTCTCCCGCCGGACGACCCCGGGTCGGCATACTGGCGCTGCCCACCGCGTTGTCCGACGTCGGGGCCGGATCCGGCCCCGGAGTCAGCCGCCCGTCACCGACCGCGAGGGGAGCCGCCCGTGGCCACGGACGCCGCCGAGCCCACCCGTGCCGTTCCCGGCCCGCCGCTGCGGGTCCGCCTGCCCTCCGTCAGCCCCTCGGTGCGCGACTTCCTCGCGACCGAGGCCGGCAGCGCCGTCTTCCTGCTCGGGGCGACCGTGCTCGCGCTCGTGTGGGCGAACTCGCCCCTCTCGGACGCGTACGACGCGCTGTGGTCGACGTCGGCCGGCTTCCACCTGGGCTCGTTCGGGATCGACCTGAGCCTGCACCACTGGGTGAACGACGCCGCGATGGCGGTGTTCTTCTGCGTGGTCGGCCTCGAGATCAACCGGGAGATCACCAGCGGCGAGCTGCGGGACCGCCGGACCGTCGCGGTGCCGGCGCTCGGCGCCCTGGGCGGCCTGGCGGTCCCGGCCGTCATCTACCTGCTGTTCAACGCGGGCACCGAGGCCGCGCACGGCTGGGGCGTCGTCATGTCGACCGACACTGCGTTCCTGGTCGGCATCCTCGCGCTGTTCGGCCCGGCCTGCCCGGACCGGCTGCGGCTGTTCCTGCTGACGCTGGCGATCGTCGACGACATCGGCGCGATCACGGTGATGGCGGTGTTCTACAACGACGGCGTCGACGTCGCGGCGCTCGCCGTCGCCGGGGTGCTGGTGCTGGGGCTGCTCGTCCTGCGGTGGCTCGGCGTCTGGCGGCTGACGCCGTACGCCCTCATCGGCGTCGCCCTGTGGTTCGCGGTGAACGCCTCGGGCGTGCACGCGACGCTCGCGGGCGTGCTGGTCGGCCTGCTGCTGCCGTCGCGGCCGATGTCCCGGGACCACGTCGAGCAGGTGCCGCGCTGGACCGACGGGCTGGTCGCCGAGCCGACCGCGGACACCGAGCACCTGGCCGAGCTCGCGGCGCGCGCGACGGTGCCCGCCGGCGAGCGGCTGCAGCGGCTGCTGCACCCGTGGTCGGCGTTCGTGATCGTGCCGGTGTTCGGCCTGGCCAACGCGGGCGTGCGGCTCGACCCGGAGGCGCTGCGCGCGGCGGCGACGTCGAGCGTGACGATCGGCGTGGCGGTGGCGCTGGTGGCCGGCAACACGATCGGCATCACCGGGGCCGCGACGCTCGCCATCCGCACCGGGCTCGGGCGGCTGCCCGGGCGGGTGCGGTGGGGCCACCTGCTCGGCGGCGCGGTGCTCGCCGGGATCGGGTTCACCATCTCGCTGTTCATCGCCGAGCTGGCGTTCGAGGGCGAGCTCGTCGAGCAGGCGAAGATCGGCATCCTCGCGGGCTCGCTCATCGCGGCGGTGCTGGGCACGGTGCTGCTGCGGGTCCTCGGCGACCGGCTGCCGCTGTGCTCACCGGGAGACGAGCTGCCCGCCGGGCTGCCGCCGCGACCCTGGGTCGCCGGGTCCTGATCCCCACCCCCTTCCTCGCGTCGGCCCCCGATCGATCGGGGTCGACGCGAGGAAGGGGTGGGGTTCCGCGGGCGCGCGGCGTCAGCGCGCCGGCACCGCCGCCGCGACCGCCGCGCGCAGCGCGGGCAGCTCGACCGGGCCCCGGTACCGCTCCCCCTGGACCAGCAGCGTCGGCGTCCCGCGCACCCCGAGCCCGAGACCGCCGACGTAGTCCGCCTCGACCAGGTCGGCGTACGGCTGGGCGCCCTCGCCCGCGACGGTCGCCGGGTCGAGGCCGAGGCGCGCGCCGACCGCGCGGAGGTCGGGCTCGGTCAGCCGGTCCTGCTGCGCGAACAGCAGCCGCTGCATCTCCCAGAACAGTCCCTGCTCCGCGGCGGCCTCGGCCGCGAGCGCCGCGATCAGCGCGTGCGGGTGCACCTGGAACAGCGGGAAGTGCCGCCAGACCAGCCGCACCCCGCCGTCGGACTCCTCGACCAGCTGCCGGAGCACCGGCTCGGCGTCCCGGCAGTACGGGCACTCGAGGTCGCCGTACTCGGTGATCGTGACGGGCGCGGCGAGGTCGCCGAGGACGAGCCGGGGGGCGTCGGACATGCCCCCAGCATGCCCGACGCCCGCCACCGACCTCGGCGGGCGCCTCAGCGCGGCCGCATCGGCGGGCTCGCCGTCCCCGCCCCGCGCGCGATCCCCGCGACCAGCTGCCGCATCGCCTGCACCCCGGTGTACCGCGGGTGGAACCCCAGCTGCCGCTCGGCGCGGGTCGTGTCGAGGACCGGCGCCGACGCGCCCATGTCGAACCACCCGGGCCCGACCGGGGCCAGCCGCGCGTGCCACGCGAGGGACAGCGCCGTGCGCACCGGGGCGTGCGGCACCTCCCGCCACCGGCCCCGCGACACGACGTCGGCCACGTCGGCGGCCCGGATGATCCCCGGCCCGGCCACGTTGTACGGCCCGCGCGCCTGCCGGACGACCGCCTCGCGGTACGCGTCGGCGAGGTCGTCGGCGTGCACCGCCTGCAGCCGGAACCCCGCGGGCCACGGCAGCACCGGCAGCCGGTTGTCGAGCAGCCCCGCCGGCACGAAGGGCCCGAGGAAGTACCGCGTGATCTCGTGCCCCGCGGCGTGCTGGAAGACCAGCGCCGGGCGCAGCCGCGCGATCGTCAGGGTCGGGTACCGCAGCTCGGCCTCGTCCAGCAGCCGCTCGACCGCGACCTTGTCGACGCTGTAGTCGGACGACCGGATCCCGCCGGTGTCCCACTCCTCGTCCCGGGGCTCGTCGGAGTACGACGGGCTGTACGCCCCGACCGACGAGGCGACGACCAGGTGCGGCACGCTCGCGTCGACCACCGCGCCGAGCACCCGGCGCATCCCGTCGACGTTGACCCGGCGGAGCTGGTCGCGGTCGTGGCTCGGCTGGATCAGCCACGCGAGGTTGACGACCGCGTCGGCGCCGGCGAACACCCGGCGCAGCCGCTCGACGACCGGGCCGTCCGGGCCGGGCGCGCCGATGTCGACGGCGTGCCAGTCGGTGGTGTCGTACGGCGGCGGGGGCGTCCGGCGCGGCGTGCGCCGGGCGACGCCGACCAGCGCCGTCACGGTCGGGTCGTCGCGCAGCCGGCGCAGCACGGCGGTGCCGACGTTGCCGCTGGCCCCGATGACGACGACCTTCACCGCACCTCCCCGGTCCCGGCCGGCTCGCCCGGCTCGCCGTCCTCCGCGAACGCCTGCTCGCGGGCGACCTGCCCGAGCCGGGTCAGCGTCGCGATCTGCTCGTCGGCCTGGTCCAGCAGGCGCTGCAGCTGCGCCGGGTCGAGCCCCAGGTCGTCGGCCCAGATGTGCAGCGTCTCCCACAGGCCGCGCTTGGCGATGACGGCGCCGCGCATCAGGTCCAGCTCCAGCACGGCGGTGAGCGGGGACTGGTCGGTCAGCCGGCCGTTGGGCTTCAGCCGACCCGCGCGCTCGACGACCGCGAGGCCGACGCGCTTGACCACCGACGGCCGCACGTCGAGCCGGTAGGAGGTGTCGCGCAGCCACTCGCGCTCGTCGGTGACCTCCTGCGCGATCCGCGCGAGCGCCGGACCCAGCGGGGTGTCCGCGTAGGCCTGGGCCATCCGGCCGAACCGCGCGCTGCCGCCCTCCGCCCCGGCGAGGTGGTCGCCGAGGTAGGAGTCGAGCAGCGTGCGGTCGAGCCGCCTCACGGGGTCCCGGCGCCGCCGCCGTCCGCGCCGTCGGTGCGCGGGTTCAGGTTGTCCGGGTCCGCGTCGGGGTCGGCGTCGCCCTCGTCGCCGCCGGAGGCCTGCGTCCCGGTGCGCGGGTTGAGCATCTCCGGGTCGGTGTCCGGGTCCTCGGCGGGGTCGTAGCCGTTCTGCGTGGTGTCGTCGGTGCTCATGGGCCCACGCTGGCACCAGGCCCCGGACCTCGCACCCCGAGAGCGTCTCGACCCCAGGGACGATCGTCCCTGGTGCCCGGTGCGTGGATCTGGTGCACCGAGCACCGCGTGCGCTGGTTACCATCGAGTCGTGCCCTCAACTGTCGAGCCGGTCGATGTCGTCCTGGTCGGTGGCGGGATCATGTCCGCCACGCTCGCCACCCTGCTCTCCGAGCTCGAGCCGTCCTGGCGGATCGAGATCGTCGAGCGGCTGGACGGGATCGCCCTGGAGAGCACGGACGCCTGGAACAACGCCGGCACCGGGCACGCCGCGCTCTGCGAGCTGAACTACACCCCCGAGCGCGCCGACGGCACCGTCGACATCGCCAAGGCGGTGACGATCAACGAGCAGTTCGCGCTGTCCTGCCAGCTGTGGGACCACCTGCGCGACGAGGGCCGGCTGCCCGACGACTCGTTCCGGTCCGCCGTCCCGCACCTGACGTTCGTCCGGGGCGCCGACGACGTGGACTACCTCCGCCGCCGGCACGCCGCGCTGACCGCGCACCCCCGGTTCGCGCACCTCGAGTACACCGAGGACCCCGCGACCATCGCGTCCTGGACCCCGCTGATCATGGCCGACCGCGACCCCGACGAGCCCGTGGCCGCGACCCGCGCCCTCGACGGCCTCGACGTCGACTTCGGCACCCTCGCCCGGCGCATGGTCGACGACCTGGTCGCCCGCGGCGCCCGGGTCCGGCTGCAGCACGAGGTCCGGCGGATCAGCCGGCGCCGCGGCGGCGGCTGGCGGCTGCACCTGGTCGACCGGGCGTGGAACGCCAGCCCGAAGCGGTCGACGCTCGACGCGCGGTTCGTGTTCATCGGCGCCGGCGGCGGCGCGCTGCGCCTGCTCCAGGACGCCGGCATCCCGGAGATCAGGGGCTACGGCGGCTTCCCGATCAGCGGCCAGTTCCTCCGCACCACCGACCCGGCGCTCGTCGAGCGGCACCGCGGCAAGGTCTACGGCAAGGCCGCCGTCGGCTCCCCGCCCATGTCGGTCCCGCACCTCGACACGCGCGTGGTGCAGGGCGACCCCGCGCTGCTGTTCGGCCCGTACGCCGGCTGGAGCATGAAGTTCCTCAAGGCCGGCTCGTGGACCGACCTGGTCCGCACCGTCCGGCCCGGCAACCTGATCCCGCTGGTCGCGGTCGGCCTGCACAACCTCGACCTGCTGAAGTACCTCATCAGCGAGGTGCTGGCCACCCGCGACGCCCGGATGCGCACGCTGCGCGGGTTCATGCCGACGGCGCGCGAGCGCGACTGGGAGCTCATCACCGCCGGCCAGCGCGTGCAGGTGATCAAGCGCGGCAAGGGCGGCGGCGTGCTGGAGTTCGGCACCGAGCTGATCACCGCCGCCGACGGGTCGATCGCGGGCCTGCTCGGCGCCTCGCCCGGAGCGTCCACCGCGGCGTCCGCGATGATCGACCTGCTGCGCCGGTGCTTCCCCGAGCGGTACGCCGGTTGGCGGCCGCGGCTCGAGGAGATGATGCCGCAGCTGGCCGAGGGCTCGACGGCGGCCGCTCCGGGTGCCGGCGAGGCCCCGGACGCCGACCCGGACCTGGAGACCGAGGACCCGGCGCGCCCGGACGGCTCGAACCCGGGCGTCGGCCACGAGCCGGGCCCGGAGCCGCGGGATGCCTCCCCGCGGGCCGCGGGCCGCCGCCCGGCGCGCCCGACCCTCCCCCGCCGCCGGGACACCCCGGTCGCCTGACCCCGCGCGAGCTCGGGCGCCCCGCCCGGCCCGGAGCCCTCCCCCGAGTTCGGTGGTCCCGGCCGAGTTCGGTGGCCCCAGGCACCGAACGCGGCGACAGGCACCGAACGCGCCCCGCGCGCTCCCGCCGGCGCGGGGTGGGTCGGCGCGGGGCGGGTCGACGGCCGAGCGCGCGGCCGGGTCGCCGGATCCCCGGCGGCGGAGGAGCGTGGGGGCCATGAGAGCCGTCGTCCTGAACTGCACGCTGAAGCCGTCGCCGCAGCCGTCGAACACCGAGCAGCTCGCGCGCGTCGTCGTCGAGGCCCTGGAGGGCCACGGCGTCGAGGTCAGCACCATCCGGCTGGCCGATCACGACATCCCGCCCGGGGTCGAGTCCGACCTGGGCGGCACCGACGAGTGGCCGGCGGTGCGTCGCGTAGTGCTCGACGCCGAGATCCTGGTCGTCGCCACGCCGACCTGGGTCGGCCACCCGTCGTCGATCGCCCAGAGGATGCTGGAGCGGATGGACGCGATGATCTCCGAGACGGACGGCGCCGGCCGCCCGGTGGCCTACAACCGGGTCGCGGGGGTTGTCGTCACCGGCAACGAGGACGGCGCGCACCACGTCATCTCCGAGATCGCCGGCGGGCTGGTGGACATCGGCTTCACCGTCGCACCGCAGGGCTGGACCTACTGGAACCGCGGGCCGGGCCCGGGGCCGGACTACTCCGGCACCGACGAGGGCCACGAGTGGAGCCGCTCGACGGGGCGCGCGATGGCGCAGAACCTGGTGGGCGTGGCCCGCGCGCTGGCCGCGACCCCGCTCGGCCCGCCCGCGTCCTGACGCGGCGGCGTCCGTCACGGCCGTGCACCGGCCGCCTCATCGGCGGCCCCGCCGGCCTTTGTCACCCCCGCGCATCCGCGCGCGCAACCGCAACGGCCCCCGGGAGCGCTGCTCCCGGGGGCCGATCGGGTGCGGCGGTCCCGGCCGAGCCGCCCCCTGCGGGCTCGGACGGTGCCGCCGCGCGCCGGCCGGTGCCCTCCACACCCGCCGTGCGCGTCACCCGTGTAGTCCGCAGGGAACGACGATCCGTCACGTCGCCGTCGTGTGACCTCGATCACATCGTGTCACAGCCGGTCACAGTCCCATGTCGAGGACCACCCGCCCGTCGATCGTGCCGGTCTCCATCCGCGTGAACACGTCGTTCACCGCGTCGAGCGGCCGCAGCTCGTACTTGGTGCGCACCAGCCCGCGCGCGTAGAAGTCGACCGCCTCCTGCATGTCGAGCCGGGTGCCCACGATCGACCCGCGCACGGTCAGCCCGCGCAGCACGGTGTCGAAGATCGACAGCGGGAAGGTGCCCGGCGGCAGCCCGACCAGCGACACCGTCCCGCCGCGGCGCAGCATCGACAGCGCCTGCGGGAACGTCGACTCGCTGACCGCCGTGACCAGCGCCGCGTGCGCGCCGCCGACGAGGTCGTGCACCGCCTCGCCCGGGTCGCCGTCGCGGTGGTTGACCACCAGCTCGGCGCCGTACTCCAGCGCGGACGCGCGCTTGGCCTCCGAGCCCGTCACGGCGATCACCCGGTAGCCCATCGCGGCGGCGTACTGGATCGCCATGTGCCCGAGCCCGCCGATCCCGGAGACCACCACCCAGTCGCCCGGCTTCGCGTCGGCGACCTTGAGGCCCTTGTAGACCGTGACGCCCGCGCACAGCACGGCCGTGACGCCGGCCGCGTCGACCCCCTCGGGGATCCGCGGCGCGTACCGCGCGTCGACCAGCATGTACTCGGCGAACGAGCCGTCGACCGAGTACCCGGAGTTCTGCTGCCCGGTGCACAGCGTCTCCCAGCCGCGCAGGCAGTCCCGGCACGTCCCGCAGGCCGTCGCCAGCCAGGCGTTGCCCAGCCGGTCTCCCTCCCGGACGCCGCGCACCTCGGAGCCGACCGCGACCACGCGACCCGCCCCCTCGTGCCCGGGCACGAACGGCGGCGACGGCTTCACGGGCCAGTCGCCGCGCGCGGCGTGCAGGTCGGTGTGGCACACGCCGGAGTAGTCGACCCGGACCAGCGCCTCGTGCGGCCCCGGTACCGGGACCGGGCGCTCCTCGACGACCAGCGGGGCGCCGAGCTCGCGGACGACCGCGGCCTTCATCATCTCGGGCACAGCAGCTCTCCTCACGCCACGCGTCCACCACCTTGTGAACGCTGTCACGAGAACGTATCGCCGCGGCCCGGTGCTCCGGCAGGGACCGAGGGCCCACCGCCGGGACCGACCGCGTCCGGATGCGACCCGGGAGGCGTCCTGCGACGGTGGAGGCATGACCAGCAGACTCGTGCTCGTCCGCCACGGGGAGAGCGAGGGCAACGTCGCCGCGACCCGCGCGGAGCGCGCCGGCGCCGAGACGGTCGGCGTGCCCTGGCGCGACGCCGACACCCCGCTGTCCGGCACCGGGGAGGAGCAGGCCCGTGCGCTCGGGGCCCACCTCGCCACGCTGCCGCCCGAGGAGGCCCCCGAGGTCCTCTGGGTGTCGCCGTACGTCCGGGCCCGACGGACCGCCGAGCTGGCGCTCGAGAAGGCCGGCCTGCCGCTGCGCAAGGTCGTCGACGAGCGGCTGCGGGACCGGGAGCTCGGCATCCTCGACGGCCTCACCAGCCACGGCGTCGACGCGCGGTTCCCCGACGAGGCCGCCCGCCGCGACCGGCTCGGGAAGATGTACTTCCGGCCGCCCGGCGGCGAGTCCTGGGCCGACGTCGCGCTGCGGCTCCGCTCGGCCGTCGCGGACATCGAGCGGCGCGAGGCGGGCCGGCGCGTGCTGGTCGTCTGCCACGACGCCGTCATCTGGCTGCTGCGCTACGTCTGCGAGGGGCTGACGGAGGACGAGCTGATGGCGCAGGTCGCCGAGCACAGCGTGCGGAACGCGTCCGTGACGGTCCTGGTCGGCGGCCCGGACGGGTGGCGCGCCGAGGTCGTCGACGACGTCGCGCACCTCGGCGGCGCGGAGGTCACCGAGCACCCGGGGCAGGGCGATGAGTGACGCGCCCGCCCTCACCCCAGCGCTGCTGCGCGGCTGGCCGCTGCCGGCCCGGGACGGCACCAAGGACGTCCGCGGCGGCGTGCTCGTCGTCGGCGGTGCCCGCCGCACCCCGGGGGCCGCTGCGCTCGCCGGCGTGACGGCGCTCCGGATCGGCGCCGGGCGGCTGACGCTCGCGGTGGCCGAGTCCGTCGCGGCGTCGCTCGCCGTGGCCACGCCCGAGGCCGGCGTGCTGGCCCTGCCGGAGGACGCCGACGGCTCCCCCACCGGCGCGACGCCGCCGCACCTGGCCGCGGAGCTCGAGCGTGCCGACGCCGTCGTCGTGGGACCGGGCCTGGACGAGCCCGAGGGCGCCGCGGCGCTCGTACGGTCGGTGCTCGGCGCCCTCGCCGGCCGGGACGCGGCGGTGCTGCTCGACGCCTTCGCGCTCGGCGTGCTGCCGGGGCTGCGGGACGAGGTCGCGCTGCCGGAGGGCCGCACGGTGCTCACCCCGAACACGACCGAGGCGGCGCGGCTGCTGGGGGTCGACGAGGTCGACCCGGACGACGCGGCGGTCCGGGTGGCCGAGCGGTGGGGCGCGGTCGTGAGCTGCGCCGGGACGATCGCGCACCCGGACGGGCGACGGTGGGCGTCGGCGACCGGCTACCCCGGGCTCGGGACGTCAGGCAGCGGCGACGTGCTGGCGGGAGCCGTCGCGGGTCTCCTCGCCGGCGGCGCTCCTCCCGAGCAGGCCGCCTGCTGGGGCACCGCCGTCCACGGGTCCGCCGGCGACCGCCTGGCCGCCCGCGTCGGACCGCTGGGCTACCTGGCGCGCGAGCTGGCGGACGAGGTCCCGGCCGTCCTCGTCGAGCTGCAGGCCTGACGGCGCGGCGTCCGGCGCGGCACCGTCGCCCGCCCGGCCCCCGCCCGGCTCGGCGACGAGGTCCGCGCCGACGACGTACCGGAACTGGGTCACGGTGGGCTCGTCGATGCCGGCCGGCTCGGAGCGCAGCGTGACCTCCTCGTGCCCGGACATCCGCCCGGTGCCCGCGTCGACGAGGAGCACCTGCACCGCCTCGACGCCGGTCGGCGGACCGCCGGGGACGCCGAGCGCCACGGCGCGCCGCCCGGTCCGGTCGGTCACCTCGCCCGCGAGCGTCACGCCCGGCTCGTCGGCGAGGACCGTCCAGAGCGTCGACTCGAACGTCGAGGGCAGGACGTACCCGTCGGACACGATCGCGGCGGCCTGGTAGAGGCACCACGCCGCGTAGGTCGTGTCGGGGCCGCAGCCGATCGCCGCGCCGCCGGCCGCATCGAGGAGCTCGGCGCGCAGCGTGGCCGGGTCCTCGGACATCGCGGCGAAGAGCCCGGGGTCGAACGTCCCCGCCGGGATCCGGTCCACCGCCGCGTCCGCCGGCGTGGTGTCGACCGCGGCGAGCAGCCCGTCCTCGCCGAGGTGCTGACCGCGCCACTCCAGCGCGACGAGCGACCCGTCGGGGCTCAACCAGGTCTCCCGGACCACCGGGTCGACCGTCGACGTCGGGGTGCCGTCCCCGCCGACGACCGTGCTGAGGTACCAGGCCTGCGCCAGCACGTGCTGCACGTCGCCGGCCGGCTCGGGGTCGGGGTGCGCGGCCGCGGCGTCCGCGAGCTCGAGCAGCGTGTCGTGCGCCGGCTCGCCCCCGCCGGCCGCCAGCTCCTCCGGGGTGACGGGGTAGGCGAGCATCGGCGGGGACCCGCTCGCGACCGCGGTCGGCGGGTCGTGCAGCGGGAGCAGGGCGAGCACGGTGCCCCCGATCGCGGCCGCGGCGACGCCCGCGGCGGCGGCGACCCACCGGCGGGCGCGACGCGGGGCTCGGTCGGCGCGGCGGAAGGCGCGCAGGGGGACGACCGGGGCCGCGGGGCCGTCGGGCGTGCCGGCGCCGTGCGTCGGGTCGGCGCCGACCCGGGACGCGTCGCCGGGCGCGCCGACCGGTGCGGACGGGTCCGTCGCCAGGATCCCGGCCAGCAGCTCCTCGTCGCCCGGGTGGGCGGCCGGCGCCGGGGCACCGACGCCGTGCGCGGCCAGCAGGGCGCGCAGGGCGTCCGCCTCGGCGAGGGCGCCGTGGAGCTCGGCGTCGCGGTCGTCGTCGGTCATCGGTCCCTCCCCCCGGGTCCTGAGGTGTGCGTCGCGCCGTCGTGCGTCGTGCCGTCCGTCGTGCCGTCGTGCGTCGTGCCGTCGAGCACCGCGGCCAGCCGGGCGCGGGCCCGGGACAGCCGCGAGGTGAGCGCGGTGAGCGAGCAGCCGAGCACCTCGGCCGCCTCGCTCGGCGTGAGCCCGGCCCACACGGTCAGCGACATCGCCTCGCTCTCGGCCGGCGGCAGCTGGGCGAGCAGCCACCGGGCCAGGTCGTCGCCGGCGAGCCGGTCCGACGGGTCCGCGACCGGCGCCCGGGTGGGCTCGGCCGCCGCGACGCCGACGACGGTGCGCAGCTGGCGGCTGCGCTGCTCGTGGACGTGCTTGACCTTGTTGCGGGCGACGCCGAACACCCAGGGCCGGAGCTCGTGGGCGGGCACGGGCGCGTCCGCCCACCGGCGCCAGAGCACCAGGAAGGTCTCCGCGACCACGTCCTCGGCGAGGTCGTCCGGGACCTGGCGACGGGCGTACCCGCGGACCTGCGGCGCGAGCAGGCGGTAGGCAGCGGCGAACGCCGCGGCGTCGCCGTCCTCCACGGGGGCGCGCTGCGCGCCCTCGTCGCCCCCTGCCCCCACGCCGTCCTCAGGTCGCTCGTCAGCATGTCGTCGCACTCATCGTACGGACCGAGAGGCTGCCCACGGACGTCGCCGCCGTCTGCACCCCGGCGTTCCAGCAGGTGACGCTTCCGGTGCCGCCCGACCCGGAGTAGGTGCGCACGTCCACGGCCATCCGGTTCCAGACGGAGCCGGCGCTCGCGATCGACGTGGCCTGAAGCCCCGACGCCCCGGTGGACCAGAACGTGCCCGAGTACCCCGTGCCGCTCCAGAGGCAGAACCGCCCGGTCCCGCACTGGCTGGCGCTGTACCCGGTCACCTCCACGGGCCCCGGGTCGTCGTCGGCCGCGCTCGCGGGCGCGGCCAGCGCGGACACGCCGAGCGCCACGACGCCGACGAGGGCGGCGCGGAGGCGACGGACGGTGGCGGGCTGCACATGGGGTGTCATCCCGCCATGCTCCGAGCCCGTCACGCCCGCCGCCTGTGAGATGCGTCACACGTCGGCCGCGCATGGCAGAGTCGGGCCCCGTGACCGACCGCTACGCACCCGACGACCACCTGGGCCACCGCTCGCTGCTAGTCGCCGCCGCCTACGTGCTCCTGCTCCGCGGGGACGAGGTGCTGCTGCAGCTCCGCCACGGCACCGGCTACATGGACGGCCGGTGGGCGACGCTCGCCGGGCACGTCGACCCGGGCGAGTCCGCCCATGAGGCGGCGGTGCGCGAGGCGGCGGAGGAGGCCGGCGTGCGGATCGACCCGGCGGACCTCGAGCCCGTGACGTCGCTGCACCGGTTCGAGCGGGGCGGGCCGCAGGTCGAGCAGCGCTGCGACTGGTTCTTCGTCGCGCGGCGCTGGTCCGGGGACCCGAGGGTCGCCGAGCCCGACAAGGCCGTCGAGATGCGCTGGTTCCCCCTCGGCGCGCTCCCCGAGCTCGTCGTGCCGCACGAGCGGCTGGTCCTCGACGGCGTCCGCGACGGCGGCCTGCCGGCGGTCGTGTCGCTGCCGTCCTGACGCCCTGAGCGCCCGACCTACGCGTTCCGGCGCCGCCCCCGTCGATCGTCGTGGGCGGCACCGGAAGGCGTAGGACGCACCGCGGCACCTGCCGCCACCCGCCACGGCGCCGCCCCCGGCGTCAGGGCAGCCGCAGCTCCGCCCGCAGGCCGGGCGCGCCGTCGGGCCGGTCGGCCAGCACCACGTCGCCCCCGTGCTCGCGCGCGACCTCCCGGGCGATCGCCAGCCCGAGCCCGCTCCCGCCCCCGGGCCGCGCCCGCGCCCGCGCCGAGTCCAGGCGCACGAACCGCGCGAACGCCCGCTCGCGGTCGGGTGCGGCGACCCCCGGGCCGTCGTCGACGACCGCCACCAGCCCGTCGGCGACCTCGACGCGCACCGACCCCGCGGCGTGCCCGATCGCGTTGTCGACGAGGTTCCGGACCACCCGGCCCAGCGCCGCCGCGTCCCCGCGCGCCCGCCCGGCGCCGACCACCTCGAGCGCCACGGGCCGCGCCGGCGCGCCGGCCGCCGCGGGCGCACCGAGCG
>NZ_JAGXJG010000532.1:0-238 GCF_019091725.1 Cellulomonas sp. GbtcB1
GCCGCGGGCGCCATCATGCGGGCGAGCTGCCCACCACCGACCACTGCCACCACGGGGGCTGCCACGAGCCGTGAGCCTAACCGACCTCGCACAGCGGTCCCCCAGCGTCTCGCCGTACCCTGTCGGGGTGTCTCCCTCCGGTGCGCCCCGCCTCGCGGCCGCACCGGGACCCGCCCCCGAGGCCCGTCCCGGTCTGCTGGACGGCCTGCTCTACCGCATGCCGCGCCGGTCCCTGCGC
>NZ_JAGXJG010000533.1:0-238 GCF_019091725.1 Cellulomonas sp. GbtcB1
CGTGCACCCGATCGCCGCCGAGCGCGCCGGCGCGGCCGCGGTGCTGCTGCCCACCCTGGCCTACCTGCCGCTCACCGACGACGAGGTCCTCGACCTGGTCGCGGACGAGGCGGACGCGGCGCGGGTGCCCGTGTGGCTCTACCACAACCCGGGGAGCACGACGTCCCGGTACACGGTCGAGACGCTGGTCCACCCCGCGCAGGTGCCGGGCGCGGGCGGGGGGAAGGAACCTGGGCGG
>NZ_JAGXJG010000534.1:0-238 GCF_019091725.1 Cellulomonas sp. GbtcB1
CTCGACAGCGCCCGGGCCGCCGGTGTGCGCCTGGTGAACCGGGCCCGCATGTGGCACTACACCGAGGGCGTCGCGATCTGGGCGCCGGTGTGGCCGGGGCACGGCATCCGGCTCCTGCCGGGCCCGTCGTCGCTGTGGTTCGACGCGCTGGGCCGTCGGCTGTCGCCGCCCCGGGTGCCCGGGCACGGCCCCGCCGGGGCGCTCCGCCTGCTCCGCCCCGGGCCCGCCCCGCCGCCGT
>NZ_JAGXJG010000535.1:0-238 GCF_019091725.1 Cellulomonas sp. GbtcB1
GTGCTGGTGCTCGACGCGGCGACCAGCCAGCTCGACGTCGCGACCAAGGCGGTGATCCAGGACGCCCTGGCCGAGGCAGCGAAGGGGCGGACGGTCCTGGTGATCGCGCACCGCCCCGGCGCCGTCCGCCCGGCCGACCGCGTCCTGCGCATCGAGAACCTCGCCTGCGCCTGACCCGCCCGCGGCGGCCCCGTCTCGGAGTGCCCCGCCCCCGCAGCGGCGCGCGTGCCTCGGCCGC
>NZ_JAGXJG010000536.1:0-238 GCF_019091725.1 Cellulomonas sp. GbtcB1
CTCCTCGACCCCGGGCACGGTGAACCCGGAGGCGGCGAGGTCGGCGCGCTGCGCGGTGACGAGCGCGGGGGCGGAGGTCAGGGGCTCGGGCGGGGCGGCGTCCACCGGACCATCCTCCCCGACGCGGCCCGGCGCGTCGGCCCGGCGTCAGACCGGCAGCGACGCCCCGCCCGGCCCGCCGCCCCCCGCGGGCGCGGGGTGCGGCACGGCCTCGGCCCGCCCGCGCGGCGCGGACCAG
>NZ_JAGXJG010000537.1:0-238 GCF_019091725.1 Cellulomonas sp. GbtcB1
CCGTGAGCGTGGGCAGCCGGTCGGCGAACTCGCTCTCGATCCACCGGGTGTGCACCGCGAACGGCTGCTCCGGGTCGGTCGGGACGACGCCCGGCTCGGCCATGACGGCGCGGTGGAACGGCACGACCGTCGGGATGCCGGCGGTCTCCAGCTCGGCCAGGGGCCGGCGGGCGCGCTCCGCGGCCTGCTGCCGGGTCGCGCCGGTGCCGACCAGCTTGGCGATCATCGGGTCGAAGGC
>NZ_JAGXJG010000538.1:0-238 GCF_019091725.1 Cellulomonas sp. GbtcB1
TAATTCTATAAAATTAAAGAGAAATGCTAAAAAGTAGGGGTGGGCATCATCCATTCCAATCCAATTGAACCGAACCGATCCAATCCAATCTAATTACAAAAAGTTGGATATCCAATTACAATTGGATTGGATTGGATGCTAAAAGTTGGATTCTAATTGGATTGGATCGGTTATTGGATGTCGATCTCAAAATCCAATTAAAAACCGATCCAATCTAATTACATTTATATATATTAAA
>NZ_JAGXJG010000539.1:0-238 GCF_019091725.1 Cellulomonas sp. GbtcB1
CCGGGAGCGCCGGGGAGGGCGCGGCCCCCGCCGGTGTCGACCCCGCGTAGTCGTCCCGCCCGCGGCCGGCCTGCTGGTGCGCGGCGACGCGCAGCCCCCCGTCCGCCCAGGCGGGGTCCGCGGCGACCCGGGCGAGCAGCTCGGGGCTGGTCGGGCCCGCCGCGGGCAGCACCTCGCACCCGCGCAGCGGCCCGGCGGGGTGCAGGGGCGCGGCCCGCACCTCGGCGGCGCGCAGGGG
>NZ_JAGXJG010000540.1:0-238 GCF_019091725.1 Cellulomonas sp. GbtcB1
CGGCCCCGCGGTTCCTCGCCGCCCGGCCGTGGCCCACCCGCGGCGTCCGCACGACGGGTGCGGCGGTGATCGCGTGGGTCCTCGTGCGGTTCGTTCCCGGCCCGTGGAGCGACTACCCGTACTCCGCCCCGCTGGGCGCGGTCATCGCCACCTCGGTGACGGGACGAAATCCGACGCGGCGGTCGGTACACTCCGTCCTGGCCATCGCGCTGGGCGCGGTCGTCGCGCGGCTGGTCGA